>JAQGPI010000197.1 GCA_028293175.1 Verrucomicrobiaceae bacterium
TACATGCCCGGGTCCACATTCTGGTTGTCATGCTTGGCAAGCAGCAATGCAGCATGGAAAAGATCGATTTTGTCCTCCGGCTTTGTCAATTCCTTGGCGAGTGCACGAGCCATGTTCTTCTGCTGCAAAGCGATGTCTAGCTTGCGCAAGGCGGCGGCTTCCTGTTCAAGCTTCTTCGCGCGCTCCACTACCAGCCGATGCGCAGCGCCAGTATCCGCCAGCAGCGAATCCACGGTGCTGTCTCTGCTGGAAGGCTTGGTGGCATAGGCATCCAGGGCCTTGGTCACCTGGCTGGCAATTTCAGCAGAGATGGGCTTGTCGGTGAGATCGCTGCCAACCCGGAAGTTCTTGTATTGCGCTCCAGGCGCACGGAAGCGGACCAAGCCCGCCTTGCCACTGCGGTACTCATCATCATCCTGCTCGATCACCTTCTGTCCGTTCACATAACAGGTGATGTGCTTTTCTTCCACGCGTACCCGTAGATCGTTCCACTCGCCTGGATGATAAGCAGAGGATTCTACGGTTTGAAACGGTGTCCAAGAAAACACATCCGGGCCATCGAACCGCGTAAGCCGAAGCTGCCCCGCCGTGGGATAGAAGCCGTAGCTGCGATCCGCGCCATCGCTGCAAAACACAAGTCCGGCGGCTCCGCTTTCATCATCGAGCTTCACGCTCACGGCCAATTCAAAAGGCACCGAGGGCTCCGAGCCTTGGGAAAGGCAGAGCGTGCGCCCTCCGAAGCCTTCACCCGGCAGTTCCGATTTCACCACCGTGGCGCGCTGGGTCCACCGTGCGCCGAGCAACGGCTTCCACAGGCGTGGATCGAGCACACCAATGGTGAGCCAGCGTTCCATTGGCACGGGATTAGGCTTCGCCAGCAACTTCTTCAACTCATTCACTGGCATGGCGAAACCGAGGTTTTCCGTGCGTGTGGATTTGAGCGTGAGCATGCCCAGAACGCGGCCTTGACGATCCATCAACGGGCCCCCGCTGTTGCCCTGCTCAATAGGCACGGCAAGCTGGATCATGCTATTGCCTTCCACCTCACGGATCGCCGAGACCACACCCTGCACTACGCTGAAAGCAAGGCCCTGGGGATTGCCCATAGCCACAATGGGCTGACCCTGCTTGGTCTCATCTGAATTGCCCAGGACCAGCGGCTTTAGACCCTTCGCCGCCACACGCAGAATGGCGAGATCCACATGGTGGTCGGAGGCGTGCACAGACTTCACCTCATAGGTCTTGCCGTCGCTAGTCTCCACCTGAAGACGTCGCGCCTGCCCCACCACATGCATGTTCGTGGCGATCAACCCGTCCTCGCTGATGATAAAGCCGCTGCCAAGACCATCAGCACCGTCGCGGCCCATTTGGATGATCTTCACGATCGAGGGCTTGACCTTTTCCACGATCTTAATCGCTCCTTCATCCAGTGGCGACGATGTAACGACGGGCGGCGGCTTCGGTTTCGCGGCTTGAGCCGTAAGAGAAGCGGCAATGACCAGGCCGAAAATCACCGGCAGGGTGGGGGAAAAGCGCTTTTTCATGGAAATGAAAGTACGGCGGTCAACACATCATAATACAAGCCATCGGGCAAGACCCAGGAAGAAACCCATGCTGACGATGTCAGTTGCGGTCGTCAGGAAAGTACTGCTCGCCGTTGCGGGATCTGTACCAAAACGGCGAAGTATGAAAGGAATCGTGGCACCCGCCAGTCCGCTGAAAACGCAACTGGCCACCATTGCGACGAAGACAGTAAGGCCGAGCATGAGCGAGTGCTTGTGATGCTTGGCCGCTGCATACGCCCACATGCTCAGCCCTGCGGTGAGTCCTACCAGAAGACCATTAAGCAGGCCCAAAACAGCCTCCTTCATCACCAGTTTTCCCTCCTCGCCCTCCTTGATGTCACCCATGGTGATGCCTCGGAAAACAGCCACTAAAGCCTGACGACCCGTGTTGCCCGACTGCCCGGCCAGTACCGGCAGGAACACGGCCAGGAGGACCACGTTATCGAGGGTTTGCTGAAACATGCCGACAATCGCGGCAGCGGCAAAGGCCACCAGCAGGTTGATTTGCAGCCACGGATGGCGCAGTCGCAGTTTACGCAGAATAGGAGTTGTAAGGCGCTCACCTTTTTCCACGCCCATCATAGCACCTACCTGTGCGCCGATTTCGATGGTGCGGGCTTCAAAAAGATTCTGCCCTCGCACGAGTCCCACGAGGCGGTGCTGGTCATCGCACACTGGATACACGGGAAAATGCCGGTTCATTGACGCCCGCACCGCTTCGATTAAATCCATGTCAGGCCGCAAGGTGAAGACATTGGGCCACATTACGTCCCCCAATTGCTTGTTAGGATCGCCGAGCATCAGGTCTCGCATCACTAGCACGCCTAGCAGCTTGTTGTCGCCATCGGTCACATAGCCATAGGTGATGAAGGCCTTTTTGGTAAGATAGCGCAACGCATCAATCGTCTGCTGCACCGTCATCTGCGGGCGAAAGACCGCCACTGGCGGCTCCATCAGCCAGCCCACGCTGTCTTGCGGGTACTGCTGGTTGTGCATCCACTGGTGCGCCTTTTCGATGGGGGCGGCCGCCAGCACCTGACAGCGCTTTTCATCGCTGAACTCACGCAGAATCTGCTGCGCCATCAGCGGATTCACCGACAGCAGCGCCGCCGCCACGGCCTCATCGGGCCGCTCGCTGAGCAGTGCCGCCGCCTCATGCGGCGCGCACCGGGCGAGGTTCTCGGTGAGTGAGTCCGCTGGGTCCGACATTTGGCGCTCAATGTGGGACCTATCACCCGAGCTACAAGGGGAAAACGCCGCATGCGCCTTCTATAGCATAAGATTGCTTGATTCCGCCCCCTCCCTTGAACGATACGCATGCCAGTGTGCGTTAAAGCCCACTCTCCAGCCATGATCCGCCGTTTTTGCCTGCTTGCCCTCGTCTTCGCTCTGCCGCTTTCCGCTGCCGATAAGAAGCCTTCGAAATCCAAGGCCAAAGGGGAGGACAAAAAAGCCTCCGCTCTTTCCTATGAGGTGGCCGATTTCGTGGAGAACGATTTCCCCTTTTTCTCTACCGTGCTGGATTGCCGTGACTTGGGCGAAGGATTTCCCAAGGACAACCTCACGCCACGCGGCATTGTCTTCAACCTAGGCCATAATTTGTGGGCCTGCTTCGATGTGGATCTCCTGCGCATCGCCTGCATCTGGCAGGGTGAGGAAGGCAAAGCCCCCATCAGCCTCGTGGCCTTAGCCCCGCGCTCATACAAGGACCCCGGCCAGAAGACCAAGGACGGGCAAGACGACCTGCCAAAACCCATTGGCAAAGTATGGCTAGTAAATGGCATCTACCCGGGCTGGCAGGTGGGCACGGAGATCAAGCTCACCGATCCGCGCGAGCCCGGCCCCAGCAAGGATGAAGTGGGCCGCGGTGCCCTGAAGGATGCGGGCCTGAGGGCCGTCCGCCTGACTGATGGCGGCGTGTTGCTGGAATACGAAGTGAGCGGCACGCTCATCAAGGAAACCGTCGCTGCCGTAGTCGATGCTGGCCATGTGTCGATAGCACGCACGCTCAAAGTGGCACCGACCAAGAACCCCCTGGTTTTTATCGCTGGTGAAATCACTCAAGGCGAGCGCAAGCGCCCGAAGCTGGCTGTTCCCGAACAGGGTTCCGACGAAGGCCGTCTCAATGTTTCGAAAGTGGAAGTTTCCAACAAGGAACAGATCGTAAAGATGGGCTTCGAGATTGGCGTTATTCAAGACAAGACCAAGGCCCCCGCCACTGCGCCTGCCCACTGGCCACAGGTGCTCGCCACCAAGGCCGCGCTTTCCACGGATGCAGGCAGCGCCTACGTCCTCGACGACGTTGCCCTGCCCACCACGAATCCCTGGAAACGCAACATCCGCCTCGCTGACATCGCCTTTCTCGATGACAAAGGCAACGCCGCGGCGGTCACCATGGATGGCGATGTGTGGATGATCTCGGGCCTCATCGGCAATCTTGAAAACGTCCACTGGAAACGCTTCACCAGCGGTTTCCATGAGCCGATGAGCATTGTGGCTCGCAAGGAGAGCAGCGGAGCCCCTTCGCTCTTCGTCAACGACCGCAATGGCATCTGGAAGGTCATCGATACCAAGGGAACCGGCGAGGCTGATGTGCATGAGATGTTCTGCAACCTCTTCTCGCAGACCAGCGAGACACGCGAGTTTCCCAACAGCATGAAGCTGGGCCCTGATGGCTCGCTTTATATCAGCAAGGGCGGCCAGCAGGGCACTACTTTGGGCAAGGACAATGGCAAAGTGTTGCGCATTGCGCCAGACGGCAAATCCTACAAGACCGTGGCCTGGGGACTGCGCCAGCCATTCATCGGCGTGAACGAGAAGACCGGCATGGTCACCGCTAGCGATCAGCAGGGAAATTATGTGCCCTCCACTCCTCTGCACATCATTCGCGATAACCAATACTACGGTTTCCTCACCGAGCAGACGCCAAAGGAAAAGTACCCCGCCCCCATCGCCGATCCACTCACCTGGCTGCCCCATCCGGTGAATCCCAGCGGAGCCACGCAGGTATGGCTGAACAATGCGAAAATGGGCTCCCTCAATGACGGCCTGCTACATCTTGCCTACAGCCGCGCGGATATCTTCCGCGTGATGTTCGATGCCCGCCAGACCAAGGATCAGGCGTCGGTGTGCAACATCCCTCTGCCCATTCCGTTTCCTCCCACCAATGGCAAGGTGAACCCCGCCGATGGCCAGCTTTACCTCGTGGGCTTCCAGATTTGGGGCACCACTGCCCAGCGAGTCAGCGGTCTTGCTCGGGTGCGTTACAACCCTGTGGTGAAGAGCATGCTGCCCAACGATCTCGCGGCCATGGACAAGGGCATTCTGGTTCACTTCGATTCGCCGGTGGACAAAACCCAGGCCAGCAATCCTGACAATTACTCCGTAGAGCGCTGGAACTACAAACGCACCTTTGATTACGGCAGCGCCCACTACAAGCTGGATGGCACCACGGGTCAGGAGATGCTTACCGCTTCGGCTGCTTATGTGTCCCAGGACGGGTTGAGTGTTTTCGTCTCCGTGCCGGACATGAAGAAGTGCGACCAGATGCACCTCGGCTGGAATATCAAGAGCGCCGAAGGCAAGGACATGCAGAACAACGCTTACTTCACGCCGTGGAACCTCGCCGCCTTGGATCCGGTTAAGGAAGGCTTTGGCAATATCAACGTCAACATGACTCCGCGCATAGCGATTGTGAAAGTCGTGAAGCCTAGTGTCGAAGAAGGCCAGCGTCTCTATCAGTTCATCGGCTGCATGGGCTGCCACAGCGTGGATGGCAGCGTCGCCGGAAGGCTCGGCCCCTCATGGAAAGGCCTGTTCGGTAGCACCCGCGAGCTGAGCGATAATACCAAAATCGTCGCCGACGAGGCCTACATCCGTGAGTCCATCATCGACCCCAGCAAGAAGAAGGCGAAAGCTTACCTAAAGCTGGAAACCGGCATGCCGATCTACGCTGGCATTCTTAGCGATTCGCAGATCGAGTCGATCATCCTTTATATGAAGACGCTGGCGAAGTAGCGAAGATGGGGGAGATGCCATTGCATCTGGCACCCCCCTGAGGGTCTCTTTTAGCCTATCTCACGGGCACGGGAATGAACTTGCCATTCGGATTCACCCAAATAACAGAGACTGACCGTGCATCAACACCGGCTGGTAATGCCACCTGGACATCACGGCTCTCCTGCGCATAGGAGCGATAACCCCTCAGATAGACAACCCGGCCTTCGACCTTGGTGTTAGTGACCACCCAACCTGCCTTTCTCGACTGTTCGGAGCCGAGATGAACGGTAAGACCTGCGCCAGAAGCCGTGGCGTAGGCATAGGGATTCATATCCGAATACTTGACTTGGGGAATCGTGCAGGCTCCGAGTGTGAGGATGGAAGCCAGGATCAGCAAATGACGGGAGGTGTTCATGATTGTCGATTTTCGTTCGTTGAGTTCAGGGAGTCTGCTTGGCCTCGCATAAGCGCGAATGAAGCTGGAGGTCAGGGATTCGATGCGTTGCGTGAGATCGCGGGTTACTTTGGTCGGTTCAGTGTTCTGCTCAAGCAATTCCACCAGCATTTTTGTCTGTTTAATCGAGGTGGCTTATAGGCCACTCGTTCGCTTCAGGGGCTCAGCAGTCTGCCTGCACGTCTTCCACCTCCGTTGAGAGTGCCCTCAAAACGCTTATGGTCGGACGAAAAACGGAGTCTGCCTCCAAAGCCAAGCCTGACGCTAGTCGAGCTTTCTGCTTCCCATGTCGAAGGCGGGTCGCTGTTAACACTAAACGTGCCATTCTTGCGGAAGCGAATTTTACTCTCTGCCGACGCTGCGGACAGCCCCCAGGTCCAAACAGTGTCCTCAAGGAAGCTGGCAAGATCTTTGGCCGTCTTGAATTCCCGGATGGGTGTTGTTTTGACAAGATCAGATATTTCAGCGTCTATTGCGACTGCTGCGGGGAGGTCTTTTTGTGCGAGTGCCTTGTTCTTCAGTTGCTCCAATTCCTGAAGGTATCGCTCAAGGACTGGTTTCGTAGCCGAAGCAATGGCTGCATTGTATCGGTCTCGAGCAGCGCTCAAACGGGGAACGGCAACGTTACTGACGTTAGACGAACTGGGTTTGTTTGCCACTGCTG
This sequence comes from Verrucomicrobiaceae bacterium, assembly GCA_028293175.1. GTDB lineage: Bacteria > Verrucomicrobiota > Verrucomicrobiia > Verrucomicrobiales > Verrucomicrobiaceae > CAINXC01. The sequence goes on from JAQGPI010000197.1 coordinate 6,683, forward strand.
CAATTTCGGCGTCTATGGCGATTACTGCATCCAGATTCTTGTTTGCCAATGCTTGGGTTTTGAGCTGATTCAATTCTTCGCTGTAGCGGCTATTTATAGGTTGGGTTGCTGCAGCCCGCGACTTATCGTAACGTTCCCGGGCAGCCACCAGATCCCGAGGCGGTGCTGCATGGACAATGCTAGCGCATAAAAGGAAGAAGATGCTTGGAGCGGCCGCAAAGTAGTATGTCATTGTCAGAATAACTGAGTGAGTTTGCTCCTCCGTCAATTTCCATCTCTTGCCTCGCAAATGCGGCCATGAAGCTCGGAGGTTAGAGATTCGATGCGTTGGGTGAGATCCCGGGTTACTTTGGTCAGTTCGGTGTTCTGCTCAAGCAATTCTACCAGCATTTTTGTTTGTTTTGAAACAATCATCTGCTGTTCCATGCTGGCTCTGGCCAAGTCTTCGCGATGCAGCGCATCTGCTTCAGCATGGGCCTTGTCACGATCGGCCTGCCGGGTTTGGGCCAGCAAGATGAGCGGGGCGGCATACGCGGCCTGCAAACTGAAAGCCAGATTCAGCAGGATAAAGGGATAGACATCGAAGTGGGTAATTCCGATGACGTTGAGGGTGATCCATGCAGCAACGACCACCGTTTGAGAGATAAGAAAAACCGGGGTGCCAAAGAAGCGGGCAAACGCTTCAGCCTTCAGTGCAAACCAGTCGCCGCCAAAAACGGGAGAGAGATGCACATGCGGCACATGGAAGCGGAAGTAGTGCTGGCTAGCCGGCTTCACGCTAGCAGTTGTCGTGAGCGTTGGATCATCCATAAAAAGCTGATGTATAGAGATAGAGGAGAGGCGCGATTGAATGATGGTAGCCGAAGGCCTCGTTGCAAGACTCCGCTGTAGCGGACTTTGCCACAGGGATCAAGGAACCGCTGGACAACCCCAGACCGCAGAGGACACTGAACATCCGCCCAATCCATCTTTAAAGCCATGACCATTTCGCAATCCATCGTTGAAGACATGAAGACCGCCATGAGGGCGAAGGACAGCCTGACCCTCAACGTCGTGCGCAACCTCAAGTCCTCGATCAAGTATGCCGCGATTGAGAAATTTGGCGCTGATGGCGAGCTGGCCGACCCGGACGTGGTGACCGTAATCCGTAAGGAAATTAAGAAGCGCCAGGACAGCATCGCGAGCTACGAGGCCGCGAATCGTCCCGACTTGGCTGCCACTGAAAAGGCGGAGATGGCTGTGCTGGAAAAGTACCTGCCTGCGGCCATGAGCCAGGACGAAATCGTCAATATCGTGGAAGATGCCATCGCCGAAACCGGAGCCACATCCAAGAAGGACATGGGTGCTGTCATGAAGCTTGTGCAGGAGCGCGTGGCAGGCCGTGCGGATGGCAAAACCGTCTCCACCGAAGTTTCGAAGCGCCTGGCGTAACCGGGCCTCCGCACCGAGCTATGGCGGGGTTTTCAGAGCCAAAAGCTCTTACAAACCCGCGAACGGCCATTCAATCCATGGGCAGAAAATGTCCCCCTCGCGGCTTGACGCTGCGCTGACTTCCCGTTTGTTGCACGCTTCCCCTTTTTCCGATGCCCCAAGAAGAACAGTTCCGCAAAGCCGATGTGCTCCTGGAAGCCCTGCCGTACATGCAGTCCTTCCGTGGCAAGACCTTCCTCATCAAGGTGGGCGGCAGCGCCATGGAAGATCCCAAGCTGGTGGACCGGTTCCTGCGCGACATCGTTTTCCTTGAGGCCGTGGGCATCAATCCCGTGCTCGTGCATGGCGGTGGCAAAGCTATCTCGGCGGCCATGAAGAAGGCCGGCCTGGAAGCCCACTTCATCGGCGGCATGCGCGTGACGGATGAGGCGACCATCAGCATCGTGGAGCAAACCCTGGCCCGCGTGATCAATCCGGAGATCGTGGACAAGCTCAATTCTTTTGGCGGCAAGGCCGTTGGCCTTCCGGGCACAGAAGTGTTCCTGGGCGAGAAGATGCTTGGAACTGATCCAGGATCAGGTCGCGAAGTGGATATCGGCTATGTGGGTCGTGTGGTGGAGTGCAAATCCGGCCTTATCGAGGCAGCGGTGGCAGGCGAATTCGTACCTTGTGTGTCGCCCGTGGCGCGCGATAAGGAGACGGGCAAAACCTTGAACGTGAATGCCGATCTCGCAGCGTGTGCCCTAGCCACCAAGCTGAAGGCGGAGAAGCTTATCTTCATCAGCGATGTGCTCGGCGTGATGCGCGATCCCAGCAATAGCAGCACTCTTATCCCCAGCCTGGATGAAGCGGCGATCAAGGGTTTGAAG
>JAQGPI010000202.1 GCA_028293175.1 Verrucomicrobiaceae bacterium
TGGCCTTCGCCATCGCCGGCCTGCATGCGGAAGGCGTGACCACCATCGAAGGCACGGAGTGTATCAGCACGTCCTACCCAGGTTTCGAGCGCGACCTCAATCGTTTCCTGCAAGCTTCCACGACTGAACCCTCCATTCCAGTGTTGGCGCGCATGCCTCGCGGGATGGGCATTGAAACCCTATCCGCCGAGGACGCCGAATAATCTCATGGGCTCTGAAGTCATTGCCATCGATGGTCCGGCCGCCTCCGGCAAAAGCAGCGTGGCCAAGCTCGTGGCCCGCAATCTGGGGCGCATCTATGTGAATACTGGCAACATGTTCCGCATGATCACCTGGGCCGTGCTTCAGGATGGCATCAACAGCCAAGATGCCTCCCTTGTCGCCGCACTGGAGCCCTCCATCAAACTGGAGTTCAGGGTCGTGGACGGGCATGTGGAGGCTGCTATCAACGGACGCGTGCTTTCCGATGCCGAACTCAACAGCCCCCAGGTAAATGCCGCCGTCTCCCACATCGCCCAGGTGCCCGCCGTCCGCGCGCGGCTGGTGAATGAACAGCGGGCCCTCGTCAAACATGGCGCATTGGTGATGGAGGGCCGCGACATCGGCTCCGTGATCTTCCCTGAGACACCACACAAATTTTACATTGATGCTTCTGAAGAAGTGCGTGCCAAGCGACGCTCGTCACAAGGCCTCAGCGATGCCGTGGGCCTCAGAGACAAGCTAGACACCACTCGCAAGAATGCTCCCCTGGTGGTGCCTGAAGGTGCCCTGCGTATCGACAGCTCAGATATGACTCTTGATGAAGTCGTCGCCCGCGTACTTGCCGTTCTGCAAGACCAGGGCTTGGCTAGGTAAATTTCGCACAGCGCGCTTTATGGACCCTATCTACTGGCTCGGTCACCGCTTCTTCCGCGAAATGTCTCGCGGCTTTTTCGGTCTGCGTGTGGTGGCCGCCGAAAACGCGCAATTCGAAGGCCCCGCACTTATCACGTCCAACCACGTCAGCTTTCTGGACCCGCCTTTCATCGGCGCTGCCTTCGATGAAGATATCTGTTTTCTGGCCCGGAAGACGCTGTTTCGTTATAAGTTTTCGAACTGGCTGCTCACTCGCTGGCAGTCCATTCCGGTCGATCAGGACCGCCCCGATCCTGGCAGCATGAAGACCATTTTTCGCCGCCTAAAAGCCGGAAAAAAAGTGATCGTCTTCCCGGAAGGTAACCGCGCTCCAGACGGCCTGCTGCAACGGGGTGAGCCAGGTATCGGTCTTTTGATTGGCAAAGCGGGGAAGGTGCCCGTGCTACCGGTACGCATCTTCGGCGCTTTTGAGGCGCTGCCACGGCATCTCGCCTTCCCTCGTCCCCACCAGATCACTGTCGTCTTCGGCAAGCCCTGGGTTTATGATCCGGCGAACTTCCAGTCAAAGGGCAAGGAATTGTACCAGGAGATTTCGGACCATGTGATGGAACGCATTGCTGATCTGCATGAGTGACCCGTTTTTCTCACCAACATCCTTCCCTCAACCCCTCAAAAGCCTGGCCCAGGTGATCGGCAACATCCGTGGCTGAGAGCGCTTCCGCTGAACGTCCGCCACCCGCGAGACATATCTCTGCGGCGCGTCCGACCAGCCAGCTTCCCATGCTAGCCGCATCGTGGAGAACCATACCTTGTGCCACCAATGCTGCGCCTAATCCGCTGAGTACATCGCCAATGCCGCCCGTGGCCATACCAGGATGGCCAGTAGTATTGAACCTTGTGGGACGTCCTGCAGTGGCAACCACCGTACGCGAACCTTTAAACAGAAGCGTGCAGCCGGGATGCGCTTGAGTAAAAGCCACCGCCAGTTCACCACGCTCTAAGCTCTGCCACTCCGGTCGTTGCTGAATTAAGCGCTTCATCTCGCCGGGATGTGGTGTAAGCAACCGTGGGCCTTTCATCGACGGAATGCCATGCTTGGCAAGAATAGTCAGTGCATCCGCATCCACGACCACAGGCTGCTCAGCTTCGCGGATGACAGAAAGCACTTCCTCCTCGTGCTCAAAACCAAGGCCCGGTCCGATGGCGATGACATCGTGTTTGTCCAACGCCTCCATGTAACTCTCCACCGGCTTGACCATGATTTCCGGCGGCAATTTCATCGCGAGCCACTCATAGGCATCTGGTTTGGCAAAGAGCGTGATGAGTCCCGCCCCGCCACGCAATGCACCAAGGCTTGCTAGCACGCCTGCGCCTAGAAAGCCGCGCGATCCAGCGATGATGGCCACACGGCCCGCCTTGCCTTTGTGGATGCCAAAGGAACGCCTCGGCAACAGTGGCCGCAGTAGCGTGGACGTTATTATCTCACAATGGGATACACAATTCTCCGCCTTCAGCTCCGGCAGCGGCACGAGCGCCAGCCGGCCCACGTGATCAACCGCTGAATCGGCCAGCAATCCCTGCTTCACCGCAGCCACTGTTACCGTGAGATCTGCGAACACAGCATCCTCACAAGGCTTGCCAGTATCACCATCAAGACCGGAAGGAATATCCATTGCCACCGTGACCGACTGGCGCATTTCGCGCAGGCTGTTCATCTCTGCTGCCAGCGAACGCAGGATTCCGGTAAGCGGGCCTTTTGCCCCTATTCCAAGCA
>JAQGPI010000218.1 GCA_028293175.1 Verrucomicrobiaceae bacterium
CAGACGGCCGGCTCTTGCCGCAGTTGGGAAAATCCGGGGACTGATACGCCAGCTCTTCAACCTTGAACGCACATGCACATTCAACGCCACCAATACGAACCCGCCTACAAGCTGGGCCTGCGCGTCCACGATGACAAGGGCTTCGGTCTCACCAAGGCTTTCGAGCAGCTCCCCGACACCGGATTGAACCCGAACACGGCGCGAATCTTTATTTCCAACGTGCCGCTGATGCTTTCGGGGCGAGTGCTACAAAAGGGCCCTGAGCATTCCGGTCACCCGGGATTATCTGTCATGGATTGAGCGGGATCGAGGAAGCAAAGGACTGGCCAACGCTGTGATGGCTCTGGCCAAGCATATCGACTACCGTGAGAACCTGAGTCCGAGCCGAAGCCCGCAACCAGGTTTGCGAGAGGTGCTGAATCATTATCAAGGTGCGCATCGTGAGCCTTAAACCGATGCCCCAGGGCCTTGCCGCGCAGCGCTCAACACTCGGGTTGGTCCCCTGCCCCGCGCTCTGATACCCCGCATTGAACCCTGCGACGGTGTCTGAATCCTGCTGGCTGAGCCTGGGGTTGTCGGGGGTCGTCTTGACGGCCAGCACGCCCTGATAGGCCGCCGGGGTGTTGCTGCTGCCACGCTTGCGGTCGACCTTCGGAAGCAGGGCCCCGGGCGCAACAAAGCCGTGAGGAGCTCCCCCACGGGTTTGAAAGTGCTATTATATGAAAGGGTAGTTTCTCCTCACTCTATCCCTTGCGCTTATGCCGGTTCGTAGTGCTGCGGTCAGCTTTCTCGGGTACAGATTTGGCTGCCCCGATTATCGTCCGACCTTTCACGCCCGCGGCGTACAGATGATGAGCGATGGTTTTGCCTGAAATCTTCGCGTCCGCTATTGCCTTGTCTATCAACTCCCCTGGAATGCCTTTGTCTCCATCGCCGGAAAAGATGCTGTCCAAATGATAAACTGCATCGTCCTCAGTCTGGCCCGGCTTCGTCTGTATATTGTCAATGATGTAATCAGGGTCCATCTCCATAGCGTCCTGCATTCCTGAGCCATACGGCCCAAACACGACCTTCATTGGAGAGGCAGGATCGCTGTTGATCTGAAGGTTAGCGAGGTCCACCTTACTGAGCGGGATGTGAAGCGAGCCGAAATCCACGAACGCCCTGCCATCCAACCGCATCTCCATGTGAAAATGTGGAAAGTCGGTCTGTGATCCGGCATGCCCCCTCAAGTCATTAAGTCCGCATTTGAAAGTCCAGCGGATGTGCTTCCAGCAGCAGGTCCAATGAAAGACCGCAGCAGGATCACCCTCGTCCTCCAGGTCATTGATGTTCTTGTAAGGCTTGGCGAAATTCGCTATGAAGCGTACGAACGAGGCAGGCCGGAAGTACCCCTGTGCTAACATCAATTGCTCAATGTGCTTCGTCTTCACTCCCTTGGGCCTCAGCAGCCAGTGCAAGCACGGCTCACCTGCCGACGAAAACGTCGCCCACGGCTTGCCACAGATGTAGCAGTACTCATTCTCAGCGGCCTCGCGGAACGACAAGTATTCCAGATGGGCTTCCTCCTGCTTCTTCTCAAAGATACTTTCCCCAAAGATATTAGCTTCTGCTTCGCCCCGTCTTGGATTCATGGCCAAGTATGCGCTTTACTTACGGCAATGGCGAATCCATTTTGTTTGATAGTTACTTAATATTCTCCCCAGGAACAAACGGCCGAGAGGAACCCACCTTGCCTAAACCCTGAGTTTCATCGACAACCCCCCGCTATGTCAGCCCCCCATAAGAAAACTGCGGCAGATTCTCACGATGCGAAAGCGGATGAGGCGGGGAGGATCAAATGCGGCGTGGTCATGCCCATTGCTGAGACCGAGGGGCTTTCCGCCGCCCATTGGGCGGACGTGCTGGACATCATCAAGGAGAGTCTGGATCCCGCCACGTATGAGGTGGAACTGGTGAGTGCGGACGATGTGAGCGGTATCATTCACAAGCGCATCGTGCAGAACCTGTTCGCCAATCCCATCGTGATCTGCGATGTCAGCGCCCGCAATCCGAACGTCATGTTTGAACTCGGTCTGCGCCTCGCTTTCGACAAGCCGACGATCATCATCAAGGACAATGTGACGCCGTACAGCTTCGACACGGGCAGCATCGAACACATCCCCTACCCGCGCGATCTGCGCTTCCAGAAGATGGTGGAATTCAAACAGAAGCTCGCGGAGAAGGTAGCCAAGACGTTGGAAGCTGCCGCGAATGATCCCCAATACTCGGTCTTTTTGAAGCATTTTGCCGTCGAACGCCCGCCGGCGAGTTTGCCTAGCGAGGAGCGTGGTCCATGGGAGATTGTGATGAGTGAACTCGGACAACTTCGCCAGGATATTGCCTGGGCACGCACCAGTGAAAAGCGAAGTGTAAGGGGCCTTGGAACACCTTCTAATGGTAAAAAGTTTCGGCTGCGATTTCGAGGTAGTCTAGAAGAAATCGTGTCTTGGCACGAAAGTTTGCCGGGCGATTTCTTTGGAGCTGTGGTTTCAATCAGCGACAAAACATTTATTTATACAGGGCTGGAGGAGAACATCAGCTATTTGACTGCTACAGCAACAAGCTTGGGGTTAGCCGTCAATGTATCAGAGATAGGTGGTGGATAGCGTGCCGGTCAGACTTCATTCCGATACGCCTCGTTGTAGCGGCGAACGGCATCAGGATCCTGCTTATCGAGCAGCTTCTTGTCGGGATGATCCTTGTCCTTCATCACGCCGATCCAGTACTCCCGAGTGTTGCTGCCTGTGTTGCTGCCCCGAATGCCAGCGCCGCCGCGGTCTTCACCGGTGGCCTTGGCCGCCTGTGCCATGAATTCGAGGAAGTCAGCACCGGCGAAGTTGCCGTGAGCCGGATCAAGGGCGCCATCCTCGATGTACTTCTTCATGCCATCTGGCATCCACTTCTGATTGGCGATGGCTTTCGCCTGCGCAACGGTGTCGTTGATCTTGTCGCCGAAGCGCTTGTCCAGATCTGCCTTTTCGGCAGCGATGGTGGCTGCCATGGCTTCACGGTTCTTAACGACAGCGCCGCCCAGGTGCTCGAGTTGGAAATCGCGAAGGGCGGTCACTTGCTTGGCGGTGAGCCCGAGCTCACGAGCGCGGCCAAGAAACGCCTTCTCCATGTCAGCATCGAGAGCAACACCTTCAGGCACCTTTTCAGGAGCTTTGAGACGGTAGCCATCGGGCGTATCAGGCACGCCGATAGCTTTGAAGTAGGCCGCGACTTCCTCAGGTTTGGCGTCAGCACCAGGGACGCGCACCATGCCATCGGTTTTGGAGCGCGCCGCCGTCATGTTGGCTGTGATGAAATCGCGCAACGGGGCGGGCGCTTTGTCCTTCCATGCAGCGAAGTCAGTCAGTGACTCTGTACCGTCCGCGCCCTTCTGGACGATGGTTTCGTACCAGGGCGATGCTGCGCCGCCGCCGGTGCCTGGATCTACAGCCGCAGGATCAGCGGCAGCGTTGAACAATGGGAAATGTGTCTTCATGTTTTGGGGTCGAGTTGGTTACAGGCTCGCAATGAGCGCCGAGTATTGAAGCCGCTTGAACTACTTCTTCTGCGCCTTTCGCCATTCCATCCAGGCTGGCGTTTCAGTGCCCAGGCGCGGATCTTGCGCAGGCTCGCCCGGCTTCAACACCACCTTCTCGGTGCCAATCTGGGCGGTCACGGCTGGTACCGGTGCGGTGTCGTCCGGCTCTTCATCGTCATCGCGCTTCTCGACGCCGGTAACGCCGTCAGCTTCGACGACGAACGCTTCGAACGGCAGAGGTGGAACGTGCTCAGCGAGCGCTGCCTTGATGGCTCCTTTGGCCTGATTGGACAGCGTGCGAGAGCTGGTGACGATGCCCCCAGCGTATGTGGCGATGGGTTCGCCGTTGTTCAGCAGGGTATCTTCCTGAATGGTGATGATGTTAGTGGCCATGGTCTTGTGAGGTTGGTTCTGGGTTCGGTTGCGGCGGTGGCTTGACGACGTTTTGCACGCCAAACCTCCAAAGAGTGGCGACGACTTCTGAGCGTCCGTGTTCGTGCTCCGTCATGCCGGATAGATGCGCCATCGGATGGGCGGCAGCGCAGAGCAGTGTCAGCAGCTCTTGCCCGTTCGGCGTGTGAAAGACGGAGCGGCACAAGGTTTCGAACACCTCGCGCTTGGCGGGTGTGCCGGTGAGAATGGCTTCAAACGGAGCGATCATGCGACCTGCTGTTCACCGCCTCCCACGGCACCGGCCACTTGCTTCACGATCTCAGACGACTTTGCTGCCTGCATCAGCATCTCCCGCTGTTGCGCGGCCTGCTGTTCCATCTGGCGCTGCTGGCGCAGCCGGTCGCGTTCCTCGGGTGTCTTGAGCCAGTCACGAAGGCCTGCATCGGTCATCATGCCACGGTAGGACTGATCGCCGTCGAGATTGTCGAGCACCGGCATTCCAGCCTGTTGCATGGCTGCCGCCGTTTGAAGGATACCCGCAAAACTGCCAGCCTTTGCCCGTTCAATCTCTTTGGACATGCGGTTGGTTTGAGCAACGCGCGGGAACAGCAGCATCGGCCGCCCAAGCGCATCATTAACGAAGGCTTCACGCGGCGGTGGCGGGAAGCGGCCAGCGTTGTAGAGCGTCATGAAGCAGTCTTCCAAGACGGGATTTGTGAAGCTCGTCGTCAGTGAGGTGAACGCCGGCGAAATCTTGCCCAACTGCTCCGCTTGCAGCGCATCCACGTGTGGAATGTTCATGTCGCCTGGGCGGTCCGAGAACAGGCTGAACATGTTGCTGTAGAACGCCCGCTTGATGGCTTGTTCCTTGCGAGTGATGAAGGCTTCGCCGTAGTCAATGCGACCGCCCGTCATCCACTCTTGCGGGTAGCTGTCACGGGTGAGCCCCCCCATCGTGATGCCGCCGGCGGAAAGGTCAGGATTGCCTTGGAAGTTCTGCGGCAGGATCATGCGGGGATTCACCTGCACCTCTGCCAGGGTGGACATGAGCAGCTCGAGGTATTGCACGCCCTTGATTTCAGCGAGCGCCACCATGGCCGGGGAGCAACCGTAAGCAGATGCGGAAGACCAGCGGAGATGCCGGGTGATGTTGCATGGCAGACGTTCAAAGCCGGACTCCCGCACCACCATCTTGCTTGCCTTGTGGATATAGACGGAGGCGATGGGCATTCCGAGTGGTCCCGTCTTCCCCGCTCGATCTTTGTCCGACCGCTTGAAGATGGCGTGAATGTACCGGTCTTTCTCGTTGGGCTTGTTCGACTTCAGGTTCGATTGAACCGTGGGCGGTAGGATGTCGAACTCGCTTTCTGCCTGGTCTGCGGTGCGCTCGAACTCGCGGAAGATCTTATCCACCACGCCGTAACAGTCCTCACCGATCACGTACGAGCCGACGTCCCAGGTCTCGAAATGCAGGGTGGTTGGCCCGCCGGTCACGCGATAGAGTGAGGCTGTGCCAGCGGTACCGCGATCCAGCATCACTTCATGGGCGCGGTCGTAGTAGTTCGAGAACTCGAGCTCGTTCAGCGCGATCTCCGAGCAGGCGGAAAGCCAGTCGGCCACGCGCTCGTTGTCCTTCTGCTCAGGCGCTGGCTTCCACGAGAACCACCGGCCGCCGAACGGCATGATCCATGACATCAGGCCAGCGGCCAGGGTCATGTTGGCGTCGACAGCGACCGTGTTCAGCAGGGCAAGCTGGCTTGTGGTGAGGTTGCTGTCATTCGTGGTCGAACTGCCCGTTGCGGTGACAATGCTGGAAACCTTGCGCGTCAGGCAGTAGCGCGCCGTCTCCGTCCAAAGACGCTGCATGCCCGAGGCTTCGGAACGAAGGCGCTCGTTGAGTTGAATCAGGGATGATGGATCGCTCTTGATCATACGGCGGTGGCGGTGCCTCCCACGCCGGTGCGGATCTTGGGCCCGGCGGCCGGGGCGGTGTAGCCGCCGCCGTAAGCGGATGGAATCGTGGGCGCCGCGCCGGATGAACCGCCACTGGAGCCCTTTTGAATCTTCTTCATCATGGCGGCGAAGCTCTTGGATTCAGCGGCCATGTCAGCATTGGTTTGCTTGATCGCCGGTCCGGAGGTCGTGTCTTGCGGGAAGTAGGTATCGTGGGCGCTCTTGTGCCACTTGCCCAGCATGGACAGTGTAGAGCGAACCACCGGGGTGGATTGCAAGGGGTTTGTGAAAAGACCCATGCAAAAAATGGAGTTGACGAGTCGCCATTTATACTCCATTTGTGAGTATGACCGAGGAAAAATTAGCCCAACAGCGAGCCTACATGAGCCGCGTTTTAGAACATCTTAGGGCTGAGGCGTCTGTGCAATCGATCATTCAGAGGTCCGAGGAACAGGTTCGTTCTCTAGAAGCCCAGGCGAGTAGTGGCCAGGCCGTACAGGCTTGGTCAACTTTCAATGAGCTCTGGCATTGTACTTATTCAGAGCTCATTAAATTAGCGACTGAGGTTAAATACGTTGTTGGTAAAAGGCGCACAAAAAGGGCAGTGAAGTCCATTTTGCGTAAAGCCTTCAAGGCTTCGCGCCATTACATCGGCCGCTGTCTCCGTAAAGTCTGCAGTGGCTTGATTAAACTCGGAGCCGCCCCCGGCGGCGTTAAACCCAATTTCCTCACCGACTTCCTTTTCCCCGATGCCCGCAACGACAAACTCCATGCCTAAGCCCCCGGTAGCAGCGACAGAACGCTTCCGCCTCCAGGTCGAACTGACCAACGAGCGCGTGCAAGCAATCGACAAACTCGTTAACATTACCGGCATGGCGTCCAGAAAAGAGTTTCTGGACAACGCACTTTCGTTGATGGCTTGGGCGATTCGAGAAAAGCAGAAGGGCAGATTGATTGCCTCTGTGGAAGAAGCCGATCCCAAGGGTTACCGTGAAGTCACTATGCCATGCTTGGAGCACCTAGGCACAGCAAATGTCCCACAAGAAACCAGATCGTAAAAAGCCAGAGTTCATTACCATTGACGATTTCCTCCGTTTGACCGGTGAAGCGGATACGGAATCGAAACTGCGCAAACCGCCCCCGAAGACAGAGAAGAAACGCGAGAAGCGCCAGGCATTGATATGCTGGCTCTGCGTTGTCGGTGTATTCGGCTTCTCCTGCATGCAGGGCTTCGCCTTGCACGGATTCAAAATGGAAACCGGTGCGTTTGGCACCCTCGTTACCGTGCTAGTGGGAGCAGTTGTTACCCTTGTCGTGGGCAAGCGTTGAACGAATGCGCCCACAATCACTTTTACCAATTCCGCTCACACTGCCAAGCAAGCAGTCCCAAGCACCGTACGGCCCCCACCTCGGGTTCGATATTGCCGCGCGCGACAAAACTGTTATGCATGCGCTCTACTTGATCCCGGCCCCGGAACGAGTGAAGAATGAGGGAGCCAATGAGCACACCCTTTCCCATCTGGACCATCGAACGCCCTGCGGAGGAGATCCTTGAGCAGATGGGCAGCAAGGCCAAGTTCTGGCTAGAGTGGCAGGGGCCCTCCCGGTCGGACTGGTGGTTGTTCAAGTTCAGCCGTGAAAACACCGGCGAACATTGGTCGGAAAAAATTGCAGCCGAAATCGCCGGCCTGCTGCACATTTCTCATGCCCAGGTGGAACTGGCGCGTTGCGACGGGCGGGATGGCTGCCTGCTACGCTCCTTTGTGCATCGACCACCCGCCTCCCTCATCCACGGCAATGAAGTGCTCGCTGGGATGGTCACCGGATACGATGCCGGATGCACTTTCAGTCATCGCCAGCACACCTTTGAACTGGTGTTACAGGCTCTTCAAGGCATCTTCCTGGCCCGTGAGGTGCCTCATGCCATCGAACAAATGGCCAGCTATTTGGTGCTGGACGCGCTAGTAGTAAACACTGACCGCCATCATGAAAACTGGGGCGTGCTTCACTCGCATCATCCGGGCACCGCCTTTTTCCGAATTGCCCCCTCTTATGACCATGCCTCCTCCCTGGGGCGCGAACTGCTGGAGGACCGCCGAGCGGCAATCTTGCGTGAGCGTCGAGTGGAAGGCTACGTGCGCAAAGGGCGCGGCGCGATCTTCCTCCCCGGCGAGCAGCGGGGTGCAAGTCCATTGGCATTAGTGGAACATCATGCGCGCCTCCATCCGCAGTACTTTGCGCCCGTTCTCACGAGCCTCGCATCGATTTCCGACGAGGTGTTGACGGCCCCTGTGGATCTCGTTCCTGACGAAGTCATGCCCCCATCTGCAAAATTACTGGCACGGAAGATTTTGTGCTATACTGCTGGCGTTCTGCGATCC
>JAQGPI010000230.1 GCA_028293175.1 Verrucomicrobiaceae bacterium
AATTTCATTCGTCGTGCCCATCGGTGATGTTATGCTCACCGATGGTTGCCCGTACCTACTCCGCCACCCTTGTTGGCGTCAATGCTCACGAAGTTGAAATCGAATCGCACGAAAGCGGAGGCAACGGGCCGCGCATGATTATCGTGGGCCTGCCGGATACGGCGGTGAAGGAAAGCCGCGACCGTGTGACCGCTGCGATGGACAGCAGCGGCTACTGGATTCACAACGGCTTCACCACCGTGAACCTCGCGCCTGCGAACCTTAAGAAGGAAGGTCCCGCCTTTGACCTGCCCATTGCCGTGGCCGTCATTGCCAAGCAGCAGCGGCTGGATGTGGACCGGCTGAAGGAAACCGCGATGGCGGGTGAACTGGCCCTGAACGGCGAACTCCGCCCTGTGCGTGGCCTTCTCGCCATCGCTCTCGAAGCCCGCGCCAAGGGCCGCAAACGCCTGCTGGTGCCGAAGCGCGCCGCGCTTGAGGCGAGCGTGGTGGCGGGCATTGATATCATCGGCATCGGTTGCCTGCGCGAGGCCGTTGATTACCTGCTGGAAAACATCCAGATCCAACCCGAGCCCTGCCGCGCTGCGGAGTTCTTTGCCGCTGCCTCGAACTACAGCATCGACTTCCTCGATGTGAAGGGCCAGTCCCATGCGAAGCGCGCCATCGAGGTCTCCGCCAGCGGCGGGCACAACATCTTGATGGTGGGACCTCCCGGCACCGGCAAGTCCATGCTCGCCAAACGCATCGCCACCATCATGCCCGGCATGAGCGAGGAGGAGGCGATTGAGACCACCAAGATCCACAGCGCGGGCGGCCTCTTGAGCGAAGCGCTGGCCTTCATCGCCACTCGCCCCTTTCGTTCGCCGCATCACACCATCAGCGATGCCGGACTGCTCGGCGGCGGGTCGAATCCCGGCCCCGGCGAGGTCAGCCTCGGGCACAACGGCGTGCTGTTTCTCGATGAACTGCCCGAGTTCAAACGCAGCACTTTGGAAGTCCTGCGCCAGCCGCTGGAGGATGGCAAAGTGACCATCGCCCGCGCTGCTGGCACCGTCACTTTCCCGGCTCAATTCATGCTCGTGGCCGCCATGAACCCATGTCCTTGCGGCTACTACGGCGATCTGAAACGCGAGTGCCGCTGCGGTGCAGCCGTCGTCACCCGCTACCGCCAGCGCATCAGCGGCCCCTTGCTCGACCGCATCGACTTGCATGTGGATGTGCCCACCGTCGAGTACAAGGAACTCACCACCGGCGATGCCGGTGAATCATCGGAAGTCATTCGCGCCCGAGTCGAGAAATGCCGCGCCGTACAGATGGATCGCTTCAAAAACGACAAGGGGGTGAACACCAACAGCGCCATGACGCCCCGCCTCATCAAGAAGCATTGCGAGCTCGATGCTGAAGGCGGCCACTTCCTGGAACACGCCATGGGCGAAATGAACTTCAGCGCCCGCGCCCACGACCGCATCCTGAAAGTCGCCCGCACCTTGGCAGACCTAGGCGGCCTGGAAAAGATCAGCGCGGATAACGTGCTGGAGGCAGTCCAGTACAGGACGTTGGACCGGAAGCTGTGGGTGTAGAGCCGTCATCACTTGAAAAATTACTTTCAGATTTTTGAGCGAATTAAGATGGGGATTTTGGTGACCTTCTTCCTGGTCGCGATGATAACTGACGATCACAAGGTCAGAGAAGGTGCTCTTTTCTCGGCATGGGCATTGATAGTGTTGTCCTTGTGCCTGCCCCACCCTAAGTGCTCCAAATGCGCTGGGTGGATAACCAGACGCCCACCCCATGACTATTGTGCGCAGTGTGGCCGGCACACTCACATGAGTATCTGCCCGGACTGCCAAATCAGCAGTGCTCCAGCAACCAAGAGCCGAGGATATGCTGTCAATTACTGCCCGGACTGTGGTGCAAAGTTAGGCGGCTTTCGCTTCATCTAAAGAACCATCATCCAAGCAGCAAAGAAAAGCTATTGCACAGGCTTTTGGGATCATTCGCGGTTTCGGGATGAAAGCGCCGCTCGCTCATCTTTGCCCATTTGATCTTCCATTTTGGAGAGCTCGGCAGCATGGGCAGCGCCTAGCATCTTTTCCAATTGGAACGCAGCGTCTTTCTCCGCCATCTTCCTGCCCTTCATGTAGGCGTCAAAATCGTGCTCAAGACTCAAATCATAGTCCACACGGAGGGCAGTCAGCCGCAGTTCTCGAGCACGAATGATACCCAGCGCCTCAGTTTCAGCGCTAGGATCGACGCCCCATTTTGCAAACTGGGCGCGATAGGCAGGACTTCTCCGATTCATGAAATTATCCGCCATCCTCTGCTGCTTTTCAGGCGTCAAACGCGCAGCCACACGTCGCATGGACTCCTCACTTATGCGAGACGCCTCCTTGGCTTTTTCCGCCGCCTCTAAGTAGAGTTCATGGAGCCCGTCATGCTCCTTATCGCTGGCCGTCTTTTCGGCTTTCGCGGGAGAAGCCGGATGCGGATGCTCGTGGACTGGATGAGATTTTTTGGCGTCAGTAAGGGCTGCCGCGGGCGCAGATTTGAATGGTGGCGCACCTTGCTTCCAATACAAAAAAATTCCGAGAAGGGGCAACACGACGAGAACCCAATGTATTCGTTTCATAATTTGGTGAAATTTTGGCCGCGAGAAGAGCTGCTGAACAACATACCCTGAGCCTCCAGCCCGCAAGCAATCATACTATTAAAGACATGTTTTAACTTGATTAAGCAATCTCTGTTGGATGAGGCCATTGAGCCATCTGCCATGTTCCAAGTCTGCTAACGCGGCAGCAAGTTCCGCACTTTCCTCTCAGCGTCACTTACCGCTTGTTCGCCTTTGCTCTCCTTCATCGCGCAGTCCCTACGGGTCCCGGAAGCAAAGCCTCTGTCCCGCTGAGGCTACAGCCCAAAAAGATACGGCCATCATGTGGCGGAGACACGTCAGTATCTATGAACTCACGGTGTCTGACACCCTCAATCGCCACAGCCATGAAACCGCGCTTCTTTTCCCCGTATCCAGTAGTGCTAGGTCTCATGATGTGCCTGGGGGCTGATTACTCATCAGCAGGAGACTTTCGAATTCCGAACCCGATTCCTAAAATCGTGCGATCCGTTAAGCGGGCGGGCAATGCGGTGGGCAACGCAGTTGTGCGTGTCGCAGAGAGAGTGGAGGAGGGCACTTCGGATACCCGTCGGGATCCCAATCGCCGCCCTCGCGACGAACTGGTCGATCCGACATTAGTGCCAGGGGAACCCATCCTGTCTCCTGATGGCAGACCGCTGCCGAACCAGTCAACGACAACCACAGTAGAGATCAGGCGAGAGCCCATTGCTGATCCTGCCTTGGTTGACGGCCGGTACAGCAATGAAAATCCCAAGCTGAAAGTAGACTCCGCCCATCCCGAGGCTGTCCCGTCCAATTCTGTTCCGCATTCAGCAACTCAACGACCATCCGGGCCTTCAGCTCGGCCGACTTCATCCACCACTGCGACTGCTGAAGCGAAAGGCATCGATTCCACCACTCTCCCGGATCAGGGTGCTCCCATCACGCCGCCTGCGCCGCTGCCCGAGATTAAGTTTGGTAAACGTGTGCCTGATCATCCGGGCCTGGTTTATCCCCCTGGCGTAGAGGAAGTGCCAGCGAACATGCTGGACGTGCAAGGCATGGCCCCCGGTACAACAGTGCGCAATCCTGTGACAGGGACGGTGTTTCGTGTGCCCTGAGTCGAGCCAGTGCCTGATCTAAACGGGCTTCACACCACCACTGTCTCGCCCAACGCCAGCACGCTGAAATTTGCGGGTGATATGCCCTTTTCCGCCAGGGCGATGTTAAGTAGGGCGGGAGGTTCGTGGAGCGGTTCATCGGTGAGGCGGAAGGTGCCCCAATGGCAGCCGATGGAGCGCTTCGAGCGCACGTCTTCATGAATCTGCACGGCTTCAAAGGGGTCCGCATGCACGGGCTTCATGATCCAGCGCGGGCGATAGGCACCAATGGGAATCAATGACAGGTCCATGCCGCCGAAGCGTTCGCCGAGGGCCTTGAAATCAGAGCTGTTGTAGCCGGTATCGCCCGCGAAGTAGAGCGTGCGGTCGGCGCTTCGCAGCACCCAGCCGCACCAGTGCGTGTGATCGCGGTCAAAGGGCGTGCGGGCGGCAAAGTGCTGCGCAGGCACGCAATGCAGCTGGATGTTAGCCTCCAGCGCCTGCGATTCACCCCAGGCCAGCTCCTGCACGCCAGCGATGCCTTTGCGCCGGAACCAGGCGCTGAGACCCGAGGGCACCCAGAAGCGCGGGGACGATGCAGAACGCGCCAGGCGCTTCACCGTGGCGGCATCCAGATGGTCATAATGATTGTGGCTGATCAGCACCTCATGGACCGGTGGCAGGTCCTCCATCCGCAGTCCAGCGGAGCTCTCGCGCCGCACGCGGAAGCCCGGCACTTGCGTGACGGCGTGGCCGAACACAGGATCAGTCAAAACATTGCGGCCATGGTGCTGAATGAGGAAGCTGGAATGCCCGATCCACGTCACCTGGAGGCGCGAGGGATCAGCAGGCGCGTGGATGGCCTGCAAATCGGTCGCTACCACCGGGGTCGATGTTTCTACAGCGGGCAGACTGGCCAGTGCGGGATGCGGGGCTTCTTTCTTCGCCATTCCGAGCTTCCAGCGCAGGATCTGCGGCAGGCCGACTTGCTTCTGAGGAACATGGTTGTGGTAGATCACAAAGGAAAAGGGCAACGGGATACGATGAGAGGTGCAGAACTGGCGGTTCCGCCGGTTTCCAGGTCCGTACGTGCCCCGCCCCGGTCGCACATGCATCAGGCGTGCCAAAAGCCGCCGTCCTGGCCAGAAGGCTCGACGGCGTGGTGACTTGTCGGCTCCATTTCGCGTTTTTAACCCCCGTGTTCTCGGGGGGCCGGAAAGGAAGCAGCGTCTGGCCCCTTATTAACACCTATGCCGGGTCGTTTTGCATTGTCCATTGCCAGCTTGTTTCTCTCTGCCTCCGCCCGTGGTGCGGCGGTTTTGTGGGGGTGGCTGCCGCGTGGTTCATGCCTTGCCGTGCTTGCGTGTTTTCCGGCGGCCCATGCGGCGACGCCCGCCCCTGCGATTGATCCCAAGGTCCAGGCTTACTTCGATGCGCATTGCATGAAGTGCCATGACGAAGACGTGGCGAAGGGCGACTTCAGGATGGACACGCTCTCAAGCCGTGTGGGTGTGGAGAATACGCCGCAGTGGCTTGAGATCATGGAGCGCATCAACTCCGGTGAGATGCCGCCGAAGAAGGAAAAGACACGTCCTGCCGCCGATGAAAGCGCTGCCGTAGTGGCGTGGATCTCTGGCAAAATGAAGGAGGGCGAGGCCGCGCGCATGGCGGCTCGCGGTCGTGTGTCTTACAACCGGCTCACGCGGGACGAGTACGTGAATACGGTGCGTGATCTGCTGGGTGTGGAGTATGATGCCAAGGACCCGGGTGCCTTTCTCGATGATGCCGAGTGGCATGGATTTGAGCGCATTGGCTCGGTGCTGACACTGTCGGCTTCGAACATCGAGAAGTACTTGGCGGCGGCGGAAGTGGTGTTGAATGAAGCCTATCCCGATCCGCCTGCGAAGAACCCGAAGCCTGCACCACCCTTCGGCGGCACCAAGCCTGCGGTCATGGAGGAACAGATCAGCGAGCGTCATCGTGACCGGCTGCGCGAGATGGGGCTGCTTGACAAGGTGCGCTACGAGATGTGGCCGGGGGATATTTTTCGTTACTCGCAGTTGAAGGACCCGCTGCCCGAGGCGGGCGTGTATGAAATCAGCTATACGCTCAGCGGCCTGAAGCCGAAAAATGGCCGCGCGCCCCACCTCAAGGTCTATGAATCGAAGCTGGACCGCGTGTTGTTTGAGCAGGACATCATCGCTGCCGAAGACAAGCCGGTGACCGTCACTTTCCGTGCGCATCTGCCGAAGGGTCGCCCGAACATCGAGGTGTACAACGAGGTGCCCGGCCCCTCGAACCTCCCGCGCTCAGGCCGCCATGGCGATACGCCGTTCATCAGCACAAAGGCGGGCCGCATCCCCTGGCAGATCAAGCTTACCGATGAACTCGGCCAGCCCCGTTATCCCTTCCTAATCATGGACTCGGTTTCCTGGAAGGGGCCGATCATTGAGGACCAGGAAAAGAAGCTGCGGGATGACTACATGCCCGCCGAGGAAGGCAACATGGAACAGGTGCGAGGCTGCCTTGCGAAGCTTGCCCGGCGGGCCTTTCGCCGCCCTGTCACGGGCGAGGAGATTGATCCCTTGGTTGAGATGGTGAAGAAGGAGCTCGCGGCAAAGGAGCCTTTCCGCAATGCCATGAAGGCCGGGATGCTGGCGGTGCTTTGCTCCAAGAGTTTCGTCTTCATCGCCGAGGGTGACGAGAACGCGAACCGCATGACACTCAATGATTGGGAGGTCGCCTCGCGCTTGTCCTACCTGCTTTGGAACACCACGCCGGATGCCGAGCTGCTGGCCCTCGCCGAACAAGGCAAGCTGCGCGACAAGGCTGTGCTATCAAAGCAAGTAGCGCGGCTGCTGGCTGATCCGCGCTCCAGCCGCTTCACCGATTCGTTCACCTCGCAATGGCTGCGCCTGCGCAAGGTCGGCATGTTTCAGCCGGACAAAAAACTGTATCCCGACTACGACAAGACGCTGGAGAACAGCATGATCGGCGAAACGAAGTCGTTCTTCCGCGAAGTCTTGAACAGCGGCCTCTCCTTGCGCGAATTCCTCCACTCGGACTGGAGCATGATGAACCCGCTGCTCGCGCAGTTTTATGGGTTGCCGGAATCGCAGACCAAGGGAGAGGAATTCCAGCGCGTGTCACTGCCTGCAAGCAGCCACCGTGGCGGCCTGCTGACACAGGCCTCCATCTTGTCGCTCACCTCGGATGGTGTGAGACACCGTCCCGTGCACCGCGGCGTCTGGCTCAATGAAGCGATCTTTGGCAGAACGCCACCACCACCGCCCGCGAATGTCGAGCCCCTGCCGACCACTGGCCTTGATTCAGCGAAGGCCACACTGCGGATGAAGCTCGAAGCGCACATCAAGAATCCCAACTGCGCCGCCTGCCATGCGAAGATCGATCCGCTCGGGCTTGCGTTTGAAAACTATGACGCTATCGGCCGCTGGCGCACGGAGGAGGTCACCGATGGCAAGGGCGCAAACCCAGTCGTGGATTCTTCAGGCAAGCTCCCGGATGGCCGCGAATACAAAAACGCGGAAGAGTTTAAGAAGCTGCTGCTGCACGATCTCGATGCCTTCAATCTCACCTTCGTTGAAAAGCTCGCAACATACGGCCTGCGCCGCACGACTTCCTTCGATGATCGCGATGACTTGAAGGCCATCGCCGCCGTAAGCAAGTCAAAGGACTATCGTCTCAAGGACATCATCGAAGACTTCGTCTGCTCCCACCTGTTTCAGAAACGTTAAGCGCCTAACACCCAACTCAGTTTCCACTCGCATGAGCAATCTCAATTTGAATCACTGGCGCATCAGCCGCCGCCGCATGCTGCGCGGGCTGGGTGCCACCATCGCGCTGCCGTTTCTGGATGCCATGGCTGCGATTCCCGCCGCATCGAAGCCGAAGCGCAGCGTGTTCCTTTACATCCCGAACGGCGTGAACACGCTCACCTGGCAGATCGACAAGGCGGGCCCTGATTATCAGTTCACCAAGCCGCTGATGCCGCTGGAAAAACATCGTGCGGACATCACGCCGATCAGCGGCCTGCATCACCCCATGGTGCTCGGCAAGCATCACAACTGCGAGAAGGTGTGGCTCACGGGCGCGAACGTCCCCGGCGATGGCGGCGCGTTCCGCAACACCGTCTCCGCCGATCAGCTCATGGCAGAGGTGCAGGGCAATGCCACACGCTTTGCCTCGCTTGAAATCGCCATCGAGGGCACTTCGCTCGCATGGTCGAAGGATGGCATCCAACTTCCTGCCGAGCGCAATACACAGCAGATTTTCAATGTTCTCTTTGGCGTTGAAAAAGACAGCAAGGAAACCATCCGCCGCCGCCTCAGCCGCCGTGGCAGCATCCTCGATCTCGTGGCCGAAGACGCGAAGAGCGTGAACAAGAAGCTTGGCAGCGAAGACCGCAGCAAGCTCGACGAATACCTCACTGCCGTGCGGCAAGTCGAGGAACGCACACGTCGTGCGGATGAATGGCTGAACGTGCCCAAGCCCGCTCTGGCGGCAGACGAGGCCACTCGCCTTCAGCGCAAGCTCAGCATGGCCGAGGCGGGCGAGTACTACCGCCTTTTCTATGACCTCATGCTCATGGCCCTGCGCACGGATTCCACCCGTGTCATCACCTGCGGCATCGGTGGTGAAGGCAATGCCAGTGGCATTCCCGAGATCGGCATCCTGCAAACACGCCACGGCCTCTCGCATCACAACGGCGATCCCGAGCAGCTCCGCCGCCTGACGGAGACCGACACCTTCCTCATCGGCCAGCTCAGTTACTTCCTCGACCAGCTCAAGGCGCACAAGGAGGATGATAACACTCTGCTCGACACCACCCAGGTCCTCTGGGGCAGCGGCATGGCCTATGGTCACAGCCACGGCAATGCCAACCTGCCCACCATCCTCGCCGGTGGCAAGGCGCTCGGCTACAAGCACGGCACGCACGTGGACTTCAACCTGCCCAAGATCGGCAAGTACGACGTCACCAACGCCACCGAGCATTACAAGATCTGTTCCCGCCCCGTTGATAGCGACGCCCGCGTGAGCAACCTGTTGCTAACGATGCTGCAACGAGCTGACGTGAAGGTGGATACATTCCAGGACAGTGTAGGACCTATTTCGAAGATTGTTGCCTGAGTAGAACCGGATTTCGTTCTTGGAAATGAATCCCCCACACATGCCAGAAAACATTGCCAACTTCTGGCTGGTCATTGACCTCCACCGCGATCTTTTAGCCATTCCGGACAACGATAAGGAGGATCAAATGATGAACGCATTGCGGGCACTTCAAGAGATCGATCCGCGTCTTTATTTCCATATCGGCTATCGAGATGACGGTGCTGATCTTCTGGTATCGGCTGAAGGAAACTACGATCTATCCGAGACAATGACGCATATTGTCAACGCAGCGCCGAACATGCCCGGCTGGTCAGTCATTCCTATCTTGGAATCAGATGCACTTTCGGGCCAACGAAACGGGAAAATATTCCCAGACGATGAAAACGGAGATGTTTTGTACGGCATTGCCCAACGTGCGGGAGATCTCATCAGCAGTCGCCCCGTCGATTTCTGCCATATCTTTCCTTCTCGCGCTTCTGCCGCCGAGTTCGCAGGATGCATTTCCGAAGGCGAACGGCTGAACCCTGAGAGGTATGATGGGAGGCAGGGCTATTCGTGGCAGGTGGTTGTGAGCCGCAAAATGGTCCCGTCCCATGGCAACGTCACCACGACCGAGGCGCATCTTGCGGACATCGTTTCTCAATATGGTGGGATTCCAGATGGGTGGGGATTCATGAGCAGCTAATCAAAATGTTAGCCAACAAGATCAATTTGTTTCTGCTTCTCATATTCTTTCCATGCGCCTCCTTCTCTTTCTCAGCCTATCCATTTACCTCCTCCACGCCGAGGACCCACCCAAGTTTCGCACCGATGCTGATGGGCCGGTGAAGGCGGGTGAGAAGCGCGCCAATCCCAAGGACAAGAAGCCTGGAGACAAGCCGGAGTGGTATCAGCTCGTGGAAGGCCAGTTCCCGCCGGAAGGTTCGGCGCATGCGGTCACGGGTGAGCTCATGCATGTCGATCACTTAGACCGCCGGTTTCAGATTCGCGTGGATCGCAACGACAGCCAGGATCGCGGCATCTGGGATCTGCCTTTGGATGCCACGATGCTGCCCTATGGCTCCATCTATTATCAGGGCGCGCCCGCTGCCTTGCAGGACATTCCGCTTGGCACCCACTTGCGCGGTTTGTTTTATCTCACCGATCTCGATGACAAGACACCGCTGCCGGACACATGGTACAAGCGCAAGACACCCGATTGGGAGTTCCGCCGGTGCATCCGCATCGAGGACGAATTTTCCTTTCATGCACGCCAGAAGCAGCTTTGGAAGGTCGATAGCGTGGATCTCAAAACGAAGAAGCTCACCGCCACGCTGCAGGACAACGGCAAGCCCAGCGGGCAGCCGAAGATCTTTGATCTTCTCCCCGGCACGCGGGTGATGAAGGGCAAGGGCTTTGGCGATCTCAAGGCGATTCAAGCGGGCCAGACCGTGCTCTTCAACCTCACCTGGGTCACATTGTACGGTCCAGGCCGCATCACGGATCTATGGCTTGATGAGCCTGCGCGCGCCCTTGTCACGGCGAACCAAATGGAGCGTCATCGACAGTACATCCGCGAGCGAGGCCTGCCAGGGTGGGTCACGGCTGTGGAAGACGAACCGCAGTTCGTCACCGTCACTTTCTTTGACAACGTGGATGGCAGACTCTTTGACTTGCTCACGATCAAAGACCCAAACCTGCCGCCGCCGAAAGACGGCAGCCCGCCACCTGTGGAGCCTCGCGGTGGACTCGCCGTCGCACGCGATTCATTGATGTGCTACGACCCTGTCAACGACCGCAAGACGAGCAGTGTTCTTGAGGTGAAAAAGGTCCCCGTCGAGCCCGGCAGCAGCGGCGTGCAGATCAAGCTCAAGATGGACATGATGCTGGAAGGTTACCGCCCGAAACGCATCGTCCGCTTCTTCCCCGAAACATGGAAAGTCATCGCCCTGCCGAAGGAAGAAGAGTTCTTCGGCCGCGAGTAATCCAATCCTTCTCCCACATCATGAAACCAACGATTCTCGCCATTCTCGCCCTGCCTTTCGCTGTCAGCACAGCCTTCGCGCTCGATCCCCATGTTGAAGCCGTCACCCGCATTGTCGAGGGAGCGCATGGCAAGGTGGAAAAGACCGAAGACGGTCAGAGCCTGAAGCTCATCGACCTTGCGGTACCTAACACCGGACCGCATGACAAACGCGAGAGCGATCCGTATGATGCGGCCTTCTTTGAGCACCTGGGCCATATCACCGCGCTCGAATCGCTGAATGTCATCTCCACGAAGTTCAATGATGAGTGGATGCCCAACATCGCCAAGCTGACGAACCTCAAGACGCTGCGCTTCACCAACAACGGCAAGCTCACGGATGCAGGCATGGAGCAGCTCGCCGGGTTGAAGAACCTTGAGGCGTTCTCATTCGTGGGCACCGCCATCACCGGCAAGGCTTATGCGAAGTTCGATGGCTTCACCAAGCTCATCAAAGTCAGCCATCGCGGCAGCAGCATCAACGACGAAGGCCTGAAGGAACTCTGCGACCATCTGCCCAACCTCGAAAGCATCAGCCTCGCGCACGCCAAGTTCACCGATGCTGGCGCGCCGAATCTCGCGAAGCTCACCAAGCTCAAGGGCTTCGAGATCGGTACGCCCAATGCCACGCCCGCATGCTTGAAACACATTGCCGGTCTGCCCTTGGAATCACTCCAGCTTGGCGAGGGCTTCGACAAGTCCGAGGCGCTGCCGATGATCACCGGCATCAAGACACTGAAGCGGCTCACGCTCACCAACTGCAAGACCACCACGGACGATGACTTGCGGCTGCTTGCCACCATGACCCAGCTCGAATCGCTGGAGCTCGGCAGCCCCGTCTTAACCGACGACCGTCTGCCCGTCCTGAAGGGCTTCGCCTTCCTCAAGGAACTGAAGCTCATCGACCGCTCCAAAGGTTATCCGGAGGAGACTCAGGCCAAGATCAAAGCGCTGCTGCCGAAGGTGGATGTGAAGTACAAGTGACAGGGTCGCGGCTTATGTTGTTGTTAGAGCATGAGCTGCTTCCGCCCTCAATGGCGCAGCTCGCGCACCTTGAGGTTGCGGAAGGCCACCTCTTCACCGTGGTCCTGCAAGGCAAGGCCGGTGATCGCTTTCGTGCCGAAGCCAGGGATCACCTTGAACTTGCTGGCTGCGATGCGCTGTTTCAATGAGGTGCTGCCCAGCTCGCACACCGCCACCTTCTCGCCGTTCAGCCAGTGCTCCACATGGTTGCCGCTAACGACGATGCGGCCTTCATTGAATTCCCCCCACGGGCGCAGTTTCTTGTTCGTGGGTGCCACCAGAAAGTAGATCGAGGCCGCCAGCCGGTTCTCCGCCTCCGGGTACGCGGCATCATCCAGGATCTGATACTCGAAGCCCATCGGGCTATCCCCCTTGTCGCCCTTGTACATCGGCACCGAGCGCCTCGGCCCGCCGTCGGTGTAGAAGTAATGCACACCGCTGTTGCCGCCCTTGCCGATGCGCCACTCGAAACGGAATTCGAAATCCGTGTACTTCGCATCGGTAATGAGATCGCCACCGCTGCCATTGGGCCGCCCATTGCTCTTTGGGTTAATGAGGCAGCCGTTCTCCACATGCCAGCCCTTCGTCGGCGGCGCGCTCTGCTCATAGCCATGCCAGCCCGTCAAACTGCGACCATCAAACAGCAGCTTCCAGCCCTGCGACATTTCTTGCGGCGTGAGAGTGTTAGGCTCCGCCGCTGCTGCCGCAAGACCGCCCAGCCCCATGACCAGGGCGGCAAGGAGACACGGAAAGCGAGTGGCTGCTAAGGGAAGATGAAGCATGACGAAAGGACGTGGCATGGGGGTGTGTCCTGTCGGGGAATTTGAGAGGGTTTTGCGGGGTTTCGCAGGTACCCTCCAGGTATGTTTCCGAAAAAAGGCAGGTCAAGAAGGCGAGATGCACAGTGGCTTCTGCACAGACTCTCGTACCAGCCGGTGATGCTCGGCTTGAAACCGGTCCTCAACGAAATCCTCGTCCGCATCATCCCAGGAGAAAACGATGGGTCCACGACAAGTCACCGCGTTTGATTTGCGCGGCGGCAGCACCCCGAGCGCCAGATGATTGTGCAGCACCGAGTTCCTCGCGCTCACCCTGGCCTTGTCGCAATGATGGAGCTGCGTGCAGCACACGGTGCGGCCCTTCTTGGCATGCTTCACCACGTAGTCAGGCACGGGATGCCCATACGAATTTTGTGAGCCTACCGAGATGAATACCGCATCTGCTGACAAGCGATCAAAGTGGGAGGGATAATCTTTGCTCTTTCGATCCACCGGCGCACCGTGATGTGGGCCCACCAGCATGAGCGGAACCAGTCCCTCGCAGCTTTCGACGATGGAGGAGACGGCACAATCCCCAGGCCAGATCACGCTCACCTTGCCAGCCACCATCATGCAGATGATGGCGGATACCGTGTTAGGCCGGGGGCGGCGGGAGGTTTGATTCTCCATCGAGGCGATCATATCCGGATGCACCGCGTAAATGCCAACAGGGACAGAAAGCTCGGAGCTATAAATGTACTGCGGCCTTTCAGGTGTAGCCTCAAGGCGATAAGATTTGATGCCGTACTGATGTTTTGCCCTGGCGGCCGTTTGGACAATACGCTTCATCACACTGTCCTGATCAGGGCGATCCTGGAGAAGGAACTGGTGCTCGATTCTGGAATGAAACTGCTCCAGCAGCGTGGCGAAACATCCGGCGTGATCATCATCGTTGTGCGTGAGCACCACGGCATAAATCTTCTCCTGCGGACGCTGGGCAAGCCAGTCGATCAAAGGTGAATCACGCGGGCCTACGTCCAGCAGGATCAGCCGTCCATCTGGCAGGCGGATCACCGAGCAATCGCCCTGGCCCACATCCCAGAAGGTGACCTCCAGTTTCATGCCTTGGGCCTGTGCTGCGGCGGCAGTTGCTGGATCAGGCTTTCGGGAAACTCAATCGGTGGTGATGACTCAAACGAGGCAGCTTCATCCACCGGCGACAGCAGCACGGGATTGGTAATGGCGGTGATCTCGCCATCACGAGTGGTGGTGAACCAGGCACCGAAGCGCTCGCCATCCTGGATCAACCGCAGCGAGGATTGCAGGGCTGGTGGCAGCTTGATGTTCTTGTCATCCAGGAACTGAATCAAGAGCACTGGTGTCTTGCGCACCAGCGTTGCCTCATGGTAGCGCGGCATGGCGCGGGCAGCCACATAAGAGCGGTAATCCACCTGACGGCTGACCACATCCAAAGCCGCCTCATCCTGTTCCGTGAGCAAACCCGAAAGGCTGCGGGAATAGAGCTCAAAGAACCTGCGACCGAGATAGCCGACGAGATTAGCCCGATCTTCCGAAGGAAACCGCAAGCCCCAGCCAATGATTTCCACCTCCGCTGCCTCATCAAGGAAGCCAAGGCGAAGGGGATCAGTTTGCGGATTGGTAAGCTGCAAGAACAAACCGTCCTCCATGGGGATCAGCCCCGGGCGCGTCTCAAATTCTATGTCGTATTCTTTTACCGAGACGAATTTGCCCTCCTCCAATACTGAAAGATCGGCAATGTGCTCTTGAGACTGAAGCTGTGATTCCCCTTCACCGAGCAAATAGTCGGTGTCGTTATTGTTTTGGGATATTAGAGAAGTGCTCATTTGGAGAACATTACCAGCGCTTCTTGGGTGAACTGGGAGCAAAACTCTTTATAGATGGCCGAATGAGCATCCGCAAGGATGGAAAGCGCCCCTTTAAGCCCCTGTTTTTTGAGGTGAGATGATCCACAATCGAAAACCAAAGTTGCGGCCCAAAAGTTATGCCCCTTTGATGTGGGTTCGGAATTTATTTTGACTCTCAGTTTGCACGCCGGAAGATGGCTGAATCGTCGAGTATAGTCGATAATGAAGTCGCCCGTTAAAAGTGTGTATTCGGGGTTGGAGATGTTTTGGAATATCGTCAGGAGTTGATCTACATAGGTAAGTCCCTCCTCAGTCCACATTTCCGGATATCGATGTCTATCTATTTGGTTCCGATAACCTAAAGCAACACGGACTGCGTCATCACATCCAAAATGCGTAAACACCTTTGTGACCCAGGTTTCACACTCTGCCATGAGGTCTGCAAATCGTGTGGGGTTGGTGTCGCTAAAGGGCTGCGTCAATATCAGTGACGCGGGTTGGACCCCGTCAGGAGGGTTAAGATGCAAGGTCAAGGGTATCCCATCTGGGCGAAGCAGTTCAGGAATTTGTGTCATCGTGACCTTTGGTTTGGGCACTTTTCCCTCCTTCAAATCCAGCTCAAATTTCCACTGTTCCTTAACTTTTTGTTCCGGAAACGGTCCATCCTGTTGAAGCTGTGCAATCAGCGACGGCACTTTCTTATCAAACTCTTCCTGAGTGATCTCAAATGAGAAACTAGCTTCGCGAAGCACGATAGGGGAGCGGGCGAACGTGTCCGGATCTGGAAGTGGGATGCTCGGTTGAGGGGAGTCGCTCATTGGATTTACGCTATGCGATGGAATTCGGGATGTCCATACGGACATGGGTGGCGTTCTTGACGGGTCTTTTTTCCAAATAAGCGCCTACAGGGTACCTGCGAAACCCTGCATAACCAGGGCGGAGCGGGTTTCGGGTGAGGTGGCTTTTTGTGCCAGGGGGTTGAGGTGGTAGATCTGGGTGGGGCGGCCGCCTCGGTCGGAGGTGGGGACGGGGGTGGCGCAGAGCCAGTGGTGGTCCACGAGCATCTCGCAGGCGAGTTCTGCGGCCTCGGACTTGACCAGACCGGTCCAGCCTTTGGCGCATAGTTGGCGAACGGTAAAGTAGGTGGGCAGGTTGCACTGCGGATGCTGGAGCTTCTTTAACAGGGTGGTGGCGAGCTCGGTGTGATGGACGCTCTCGGAGGTGTAGACGCGGGTGGCGTGGGCTTCTAGATGCTGGGCCAGGGCGATGGCGTTTTCCAGGGCTTGCTGGGAGACGGGGCCGGGGTGGTTATCGGCGACGTGGATGAGGAGGGCGAGGGCGGGGACGAGCTTGCGGTACTTGGCGAGATGGGATTCCAGCGCGTGGGGGAGGGTGCCTTGGCGGAGGCGGGTTTCTAACTGGTGGTGCCATGTGTCGAAGGTCTGCTGGGCTTCGCCGGTGAAGCGGAGGGTGGGCACGCCGTCGCGACCGGGTGTCGCATGGTGTAGCAGGAGGTCCTGGGGTGTGATATGCTCGAAATGATGGAAGACATCGTGGGCGGCGGCTTCGGCCTGCTCATCGAGGGGGCGGTCGATATGCTGCCAGTGGGCGGGGAGATCGGGCCAGACCATGAGGCTGAAGCGCTGGAGAAAGCCGTCGGCTCCGGCCTGATGGCTGTTGGCGGCGCGGACCTGGGCGGCAATGACGCCGGGCTGGATGCTGCCGAGGAGGGCGATGGAGCAGTGGTCAACGCGGCGGACGCCACGGCCGATGCGGTCGAAGGTGAAGCCTTCTTTGCCGCTCCAGGCCTGGAGGAGGAAGGCGCGGAGGGCCTGGTTGCCATCGCGCTCGAGCATGGCGAGGAGGCCTGCGAGTTCATCCTGGTAGAGGAGGGTGCCGGTGGGGTTGTCCCGCAGGACTTCACCGAGGGCTTCGAGGCTTGCGTCGTTGACGACGAGGCGGCGGCGCGGGGAGGGCTCGTCTGTATCAGGGATGAGGACAGTGTAATCAAACTCGGCATTGGTTTTGGCGGCGACGCGGGCCTTGGCTTCCAGGGCGGTGCGTTGGAGGCGGGTGCGGATCTGGTCGCCCTGGCGCTGGCGTTCGTTGGCATCGAAAGTCTCGGCGGCGGTGCGGTCGAGCGCGCGGAGGGGGCGCATGGCGGCCTGCATGGCGGGGGATTTCATGAGGGAGGGGCGGCCGATGAGCATGGCCCAGAGGGTGGGGAATTCGAACCAGGACTGGTCGAGGACCTTGGGCTGGATGCAGAAGCGGCGGCCTGCGATGCTGGAGAGGGCGCTGAGGGCGGCGACGGCGGGGTAATCGGGCGGGCACTGCATGCGCTCGGCGATATCGGCGATCCAGGGGCGGAGGGTGGCGGGAAGCCAGGCGGGATCGGGGAGGGGCGGGAGGCCGCTTTGGAGGGGGCGGGGATGGGGAAGGCCGGTGCCAGCCTGGAGATTGATGCGCTCGATGGCCTCAAGGCGGGTGCGCAGCTGGGCGGCGAGATCGGCGGGGTGGAGATCGGCGGCGATGGCGATTTCGCTGGCCTCGGCATGGAGGCGGCGGGCATGGGCGATGGCGATCTCCTGGGCGTGCCAGACGGCGTCTTGTTGATCAAGGATGAGGTGGTTGTTGTTGCCATGGAGGATGAGGAGGCGCTGGGGATAGACATGGGTCTGGGCGCGGGTGACTTCGGCCTCCAGGGTGTCGAAAGTGACGCGCTTGCCTGCGGCGGCGAGAGAGATGACGGCGCGCCAGATGAGCTGGCGCTCTGGATCGGTGAAGGCTGCGGGATCGGGCAGGAGGGCGAGGATGGCGGGCAGCCACCGGTCGCGGTTGTCGAGCATGAGGCCGATGATCCGCTCTTCGGAATCGGTAGCGGAGAGGGTGGCTCCGGAGAGGTTGAGGATGGGTGTCATAGCTGCGTGGGGAGGTGGGTTTTCAGGGCGCTGGCGCGTTCTTTTGAACAGTGCGCCAATTTCCGTGCGTTTGCGCTGCGGAGCAATCGTATTTTTGGGGATACTTTAGGAGATTGTGATACAGGCAAGATGTTGACAAAGCGGCTTTTTTCCTGCATGCAAGGCAGGGCGGGCGCTGGCGGGGCGGGCTCCGGAGGGCGCGGCAACGTTTGTTGAACAAACTTTTTTTTGAAGCGTTGAAGCAGGGGTGGGAACAACGCTGCTTTGGGTGGACAAAGGAGGTGCGGCGGGCAAGGGTCTGCGCATGAGTGCTTCAAAGATCGTGTGCGTGACGGGCTGCAGCCGGGGACTGGGGCGGGCGATGGTGGAAGAGTTTGCGCGGCTGGGATGGACGGTGACGGGCTGCGCGCGGCGCGGCGAGGTGCTGGCGGAGCTGGGCGCGAAGCTGGGTGCCGCTCATTGGTTGGGGCGGTGTGATGTGGCGGTGGAGGCTGAAGTGGCCGCCTTTGCCTCCGAGGTGCTGAAGCGCCACGGCCCGCCGGACCTGCTGATCAACAACGCGGCAATCATCAATCCAAACCAGCCGCTGTGGGAGATGTCGGCCGAAGATATTTCCTCCATCTTGGATGTGAACATCAAGGGCACGATTGCGATGATGCGCCACTTCATGCCTGCGATGCTGGAGAAGGGCGGGGGAGTGGTGGTGAATTTTTCCTCGGGGTGGGGTCGCAGCACTTCGCCCGAGGTGGCACCGTATTGCGCGACGAAGTGGGCGATCGAAGGCCTCTCAAGGGCAACCGCGCAGGAGACGGATGGCAAGGTGGTGGGGGCGATGAACCCCGGCATCATCGATACGGAGATGTTGCGCAGCACCTTCGGCGGCGGCGCGGGGCACTATCCCGATGCGCAGAAGTGGGCGAAGAAAGCGGTGCCTTTCCTGGCAGGGCTGAGCTTGAAGGACAACGGCCGGGAGCTGACAGCGCCGAGTTAGTTGGGAGTTGATGGTTGATTGTTGATTGTTGATTGACTGAAGGGTGGCCATAACGAGGAATAGCTCCATTGAGCGAAGCCCTCAGTCCATCAACTATCAGCTATCCACTCTCAACTGCCTTACAGCAGCCCCTTGCGCTTGAAGAACCAGATGGGCCCGATGGCGGAGAGGATCATGAGGATGATCACCGCCGGGTAGCCGATGTACGACTTCAATTCAGGCATGTGCTCGAAGTTCATGCCGTAGATGGAGGCGATGAGGGTGGGCGGCATGAAGAGCACGCTGGCCACGGTGAAGATCTTGATGATCTGGTTCTGCTGGATGCTGATGAGGCCCAGGGTGGAATCGAGCAGGAAGGTCATCTCCTGGGTCTGCTGATTGGTGTATTCGTCCAGGGACTTCACGTCGCGCACCACCACGCGGAACTGGGTGGCAAGGCCGGAGCGCATCCAGGTGGCGGAGTTGTTGAGGAAGAACTGCAGCATGCGGTTCAAGCTCACGAGACATTCGCGCACGTTGGCAATGAGGGCGCTGCGGCGGCCGAGGAGCTTGACGACATCGCCCAGGGTGCGCTCGGCGTTGGCATCGGCCTTGTGGGGATTTACGGCGAAGACCTCGCGGGAGACGCGCTTGAGATCAGCCTCGATGCCCTGGAGCGCATCGGCAATGCGGGCGACGATGAGTTCGATAAGCAGGAGGAAAATGGCATCGCTAGTAAGCTCCTCGCTGCACTGGCGCTTGGCCTGATCGGCCAGGATGCGGAAGGGCTGGGAATCGGCATAGCGCACGGTGGCGAGGCATTGCTTGCTGAGCACGAAGGAGACGGGCGTGTTGTCTGGCACCAGGGTATCGAGGCCTATGGGCACCCAGGCGGTCATGTAAAGGATGCCGTTCTCAGTGTAGAGTCGGCTGGATTCCTCGATCTCCTCCATTTCTTCACGGGTGGGGAGGGAGTGGCCCAGCCATTTCTCCGCCGCCAGCTCTTCCGGCTTCACGGGATTGAGCAGGTCGAGAAAGACGATATCGCCGGTGAACTCCGGCAGATTGTCGGCGTTGCCTTCGCTAAGCTGCCCTTGAGGTGTGATGAGTCTGACCATGAAGCGGCGCAAGGGTACTCGTTCTTGAAGAGGCTGCCATCCGGTTTTGCCCTTATCTGAAGGAGAATGACGGAACCAGTTTCGTCATTCGATCTCGATTCCCTCTTCTCTCCCGCCACGATCCTGCTACGGTGGCCGCAGGCATGAGCAGCATTCCCCACAAAGTCAGACGGCCCGGGTTCATCACGGTGGGCCAGTTCTTTCAGGAAAACCAGGGGCCGCTCAAGCTGAAGTTGATTGGCGAAAACGCAGGCTCGCTGCGCAAGATCCAGGAGCCCTCGATCAACCGGCCAGGACTCGCCTTGTCGGGTTTCTTTGATTACTTTGCCTTCAAGCGGGTGCAGGTGATCGGCAATTCGGAGCTGGCGTTTCTGGAGGGCCTGGACAAGAACGCACGCCTGCGCCGCTATGAAGCCCTGTGCGGCTGGGACATCCCCTGCATCGTGGTCGCACGCGGCCGCATTGTGCCGGAAGATCTGATCCAGGCGGCGAACAAGGCGGGGATCTCCGTGTATCAGACGAGCATGGTCACGATGAAGTTCATCAATCTGGCTACGATGCGGCTGGACTGGGCCTTTTCCCCCTCCACCACGGCGCACGGCAGCATGGTGGATGTGCAGGGCATCGGCGTGCTGATCGCGGGCCCCAGCGGCAGCGGCAAAAGCGAGAGCGTGATCGGCCTGCTCCAGCGCGGGGCCAGCCTGGTGGCGGATGATGCGGTGCGGTTGCGCTTGAGCGAGGAACGCGAGGTGGTGGGCTCATCGCCGGACATCACGCGCAGCAAGATCGAGGTGCGCGGCCTGGGCATCCTGGATGTGGCGCGGCTCTTCGGCGTGGGCAGCGTGCGCCTGTCGAAGCGGCTGGATCTGATCGTGCATCTGCGGGTGGGCATTGAGCTGCATGAACTGGAGCGCGTGGGCGCGGAGGTGCGTACGGAGGACATCCTAGGCCTGCCCATTCCCAGCGTGGACCTGCCCGTTGCACCGGGCCGCGACATCTCCGGCCTGATCGAGCTGGCGGCGCTGAATTTCAAACTTAAGGCCTTCGGTTACGACAGCGCGGCGGACTTCAACGAAACGCTGTTGAAAAAGATGGCGAATGATCAATTAGGTTAGAGATTCCCGTCCGTATAATTATCACCCATGATGCTGGAGAAAGAGTTTACCATCACTAACAAGAACGGCATGCACGCACGCCCTGCCGCGCAGTTCGTGAAGCATGCCAGCCAGTTCCAGTGCGAAATCTGGATGGAGAAGGATGATGAGCAAGTGAACGGCAAGTCCATCATGGGCCTCATGATGCTGGCCGCCGCGCGTGGCGAAACCGTAAAGCTCACCGCCGAAGGTGCCGACGCCGAAAAAGCGATGAAGGACCTGGGCGACCTGATCGAGACGGGCTTTGGGGACGTGGAGTAGGCGGGGTAATTTCGCGAGCCGTTGATAGCGCTCCGCTGTGGATAGGAGCGGTGGCGCATCTAACGCGGATTACCTGGCCCGATCCTTGATGATGAAGATAAACGCCAGGCCTGTGTAGAGCAGCCGCAACGCGTCAAAGAACGCACCCCGCTCATGCGGACCTGCGATCCAGGCGATCATCATCCAGCTGCCGCCCGCCGTGAAAAGCGCGCCAAGCCCGATGGCGGCATTGCGAAAAAGGGGTCTCATTGGAGCACAGCTCTATGGGGTATGCGGATAGGTTGCAGCTTAGATTTAAGTATTAGGCATATCATCGGGCTGTCGCAATGCGAGAATCGGTGGCTTACCCGTTTTCGCTACACTTTTTGATGCTGCCGGTTTATCATGCGGCATTGACGGCACGGCGGCTGCTCTGGAGAATGGGCGCGTTTTCATGCCCCAAATTCTCGACACCACTTCTGAACGTCTCTGGCGCGGCCTGCCTGTCTCCACGGGCGTGGTCGAGGCTGTTGTCCATGTCTTGAAGGACGAGTTCGATGAGCCGGCGGAGCGCAGCATCGAACAGGAGCAGGTGGAAACGGAGCTGGCGCGGCTGGATGTGGCGATCGCCGCGACCAAGAGGGAAATCCTGGCGCTGCAGAAGAGTATTACCGA
>JAQGPI010000236.1 GCA_028293175.1 Verrucomicrobiaceae bacterium
CATGGTGGGCAGCCAGTCCGCCATAGGCACAGAGCTTTTCAAGCTGGCGAATGTGCGCACCGCCCCTTTTGCCATCAGTCAGTCGCCGCTCCCCCTTACCCAAACGCTGGCCCCTGGCGCGACGGTGACTTATACGGCGGCCGCCACTGCCGTTTCCGGAGTCACGCTCACCTACCAGTGGCGCAGGAACGGCCTTGGCATTCCCGGGGCAACCAAGGCTACGTATACTTTCAAGGCGGCGGAAAACCTGGAAGGCACCTACGATCTACTGGTGCGCAGCGGTGACTTCGAACTGATCAGCGGCGCGGCGCAGTTGAGCGTCACGGACCCGGCGAAAATCGCCATCACCCAGCAGCCCCTGGCACGGCTGGCCAGGGTCTTTGACCCCGTCACGTTCAAGGTCAGCGTGGTGGGCCAGTCCCCCTCCTTCCAGTGGTACAAGGGTGCTGTGCCCATCCCCGGCGCCACCACCAGCGTGCTCTCGCTTCCCTTTGTCTTCAACGCCGATGCAGGCCTTTACAAGGTGAAGGTGAGCAATTCACTGGGCAGTGTCTTCTCCGCTGCCGTGCCGCTTGTCCTGGTCGGCTCCACGGACACCAATCTGCCGGTTAAAAACCTTACCACGGCCACCATGAAGGCACCGGTGATCGGCGCTGTATCAGGCCTCACTTACCAGTGGCTCTCCGGCAGCTCGGCGCTGACGAACGGCGCTTTCAACAAACGCATCAACGGGGTTACCACGCCGACGCTGACCTTCACCAAGTTCACATCGGCCGACAGGTATTTCTTCACCTGCGTTGTCACGATGGGTTCGCAGTCGGTCTTGTCGGGCAGGATCTATCCCCAGGTCGCGGACATTCCCATCATCGCGGTGAAGCCTTCGCCGCCCACCTGGATCATCAGCGGCGGTGTGTTCCAGTTCGCCTCTAGCACGCTGTTCACTCAGTCGAACCTTACCGGCAAACCGTGGAACTTCCCCACCATCTACAACATCACCGGTCTGCCCCTGGGCATGACCTATGATACGAAGACGGGGCTCATTACCGGCAGGCCACAAGCGGGCGGTGGCACCTCCATCACGCTGAAGATCAAGGTCGGCAACGTCGCGGGCACGATGACCACGGCCCTTACGGTGACGATTCCAATCGAGACCTTCCCCGCGTTGGTGAAGGGCGCCTTCCGCGGGCTGGCGGATCGCAGCACCACCACGCTGAACGACAACCTCGGCAATTATTTTCAAGCGGATGTCACCGCCCTGGGCAGCCTTTCCGGCAAGCTCTTCCGCGGCACCACCGCCTATCCCTTCACCACCCGCTTTGTGGACACAACGACGGGAAGCCTTTTCGCCACCGCCGATGTTAAGATCTCGCGGCCCGGCACCACACCACTCACCCTCACCATCGTATTTGATGGCAACACCGGTGCGGTCACCGGCAACCTCACGGACGGCACCGACACCACGCCCATCACCGGCGTGCGCAGCCCCTGGATCGCCACCGGCGTGGGTGCGAACCCGGCCACGGCATACGCGAAAGCTTACACCGCTGCCTTGCAGTTGCCCGACGCTCAGACGGGTGATGGGGCCTATCCACAGGGAGATGCCTATGCTGTGGCCTCCATCACCAATGCGGGCGCTGCCTCCGGCGCAGTGCGGCTGGCGGACGGTACGAAAGTGACCTTCAGCACCTTGTTAGGTGGGGCGGGCCAGCTGCCTTTGCATGTAGGCGCTTACGCCAATACTGGCAGCCTGCACGGCTGGAGCACGATCACCAGCGGCACCGGCAACTGGGATGGCATCCCCGGCTTCTTCAAGGCCATGCAGCGCCGGGAAAGCACGACGCGCAGCTACAAAAGCGGCGTCCCCCTGCATACCCTCACGCTCATCGGGGGCACCTGGACGAAGCCCACCGCCGCTGCTTTGCTGCTGGGTGTGACGGACAGCGGCGCTACCGTGGGTGCTAATAATGCGCGGATCGAATTCACCGAGGGCGGCATCAGCAGCTCCCATCTCGCTGTGGCCGGTAAGTACGCCGTGCCTCTGCGCATCAAGGCCCCCGCCAGCGCCTTCGTCCTGCCGCCCGTCGCCGGCAATCCCGGCAAGCTCACGCTTGCCTTTGCCACCCTGCTCACAGGCGAGATCACCGGCACCTTCACCACCACGGATGCGAATCCCAACGGCGGCGCCGCCGTGCCACGCACCGTCTCTTATTACGGTGTGATAGTCCAGCGTTTGAACCGTGGCCGCGGCCACTTTAATCTTGCCAGGCTGCCCGACGACTTCGAGGTGAATCCACTGAAAACGGGGATTATCGGCGGGCTGATGGAGCTCTCGGCCTCGCAGTGAGGTCATGCCATGATCGCAGGATGGGCGCAGGCCCGTCGAAGTAGCCGCCTTCGCAAGAAGGTGGGGGAGCGTTGGCGTGCTTCGCCGAGCCCAGGGCCGCACGCTTTTGCAAGCGCGGCTACTCTTCCGATTCGGCTGAAGCCGAAGCCACTTTCTCACACCCGCGCCACCACGCCCGCCACGCCTGCTGTTTCCGCCACCCGCTCCGCCTGCCAGCGCGGCAGGGTGAGCGTAAAAGTGCAGCCCTGGCCCAGCGTGCTCTGGCAGTGCATGTTGCCGTTCATTGCCTGCGCCATGCGCTGCACGATCCACAGGCCCAGGCCGTTGGAATTTTCGCCCGCCGTTGGGCGCGGGGTGAGCTTGACGAACTTTTGAAACAGCTTGCCCTGGTCCTCGGCGCTGAGGCCGGGGCCTTCGTCCTTGATATCAATGTGTATCATGCCGTCCTGCTCACGGCAGGCGCAGCGGACATTGGTGCCGGGGGGTGAGTACTTCACGGCGTTGGACACCAAGTTGTCCAAGATCTGCTGCACCGCGCCTTCATCCGCCACGGCAAAGGCGGGCGCGGCGGCGGGGATGCGGCCAAGCGTGATGCTCTTGCGCTCAGCAGCGCGCGCGTGGTCCTTGAGAATGCCTTGCAGCAGGGTTTCCACGCTGCATCGCTCCTCTTTGAAACGCAGCGATCCTTCCTCGATGCGCTTCACCTCCAGCAGGTTGCGGATGATGTCGAGCATGCGCTTGGACAGTGACTGGATGCCCTGCGTCCATTGCAGGCGCTCGGCATCTGGGTGGTCGGGAAACATGAGCAGCAGCTCCGCATAGCCTAGCACGCCGCCGAGCGGATTGTTCAGATCGTGCGCGGCGATCTTCATGAACTCATCCTTCTCCTGGATCAGCTTGTTGAGATGCTGATTGGCCATCCCCAGTTCGGAAATGGCCAGCTCCATCTGGCGGAACGCGCGGGCGCGGGTGCGCTCGAAGGTGAAGCCCAGCAGCGTCAGGAAACACACCAGCCCGGCGTAGCCCACGAGGTTGATAAAGTGGTGCCACTCGGGCGGGTAAGTACGCGCCACGTGCAGTCCGCGCATCTCGGCATAACCAAAGCCCAGCGCGATCACCAAGCACACGGCGGACCATGTTAGCGCGGCCTTCAAATCCAGCAGCAGGAGGGCGCACAGCGGGATGGCCGCCAGCCAGGCGATGGCATGGCCCTCGATGCCGCCTTCCACCAGGCCGAGCGCGGTGAAGCCGGTGACGAGGATGGCGGAGTAATAATGGCCGGTGAAGCGGAGGCTGGAGCGCTTCTTCAGAAACCAGGGGCCGAGCGTCCACAGCAGGCTGCACAGCAGGATGATGACCGCGCCGATGGCATGCCCGATGCCCAGATAGAACAAGGCATAGAGCGTGCCGAAGGCCGCGCCCTGCGCACCGAAACGGATGTGCAGCCGGCTGCGCCGCAGCAGTTCCTCGTCATGCTTGAGGCTTTCGGGTACAAAGGAGTCGTCCAGCGTGGCGTCGCGTTTGAAGAAACGAGACGCCAGAGTCTTTTGAATGCTGGCGACGATGGAATTCACACAGAGCTTTAGGCGTCAGAACTTGAATCCAACGGTCAATGCGAGCCAGTTAGCGTCAATGCGAACTTTGCTATTATCGTATTCCGTACCGGTAATGCCGTTGACGCCCGCGCGCTGGGAGGCACCGAGATCGCGCTGGTAAGCCAGATCCAAGTGGTAGCTGCCGCCATTGTAGCCCAGGCCGATGGCGACGGTGTGCTCAGAGATGGCCGCCGTCATGGGCAGCAGGGTGCTGTCCGGCACCGGGCTCTGGCCATAGACATAGCCCGCGCGCAGGCAAAGCTTGTCAGTGAGCGCGTACTCAGCACCGGCGCGATAGACGAAGCGGTCCTTCCACTTCAGCGCGATGGTGTCATCGATCTTGTCGGTGCCTAGCAAGCCGTTGATGGCCGGGTTGCTGCCTTTGGAAAGATGCACGTCCAGTTGGTCAAACGCCTCGCTCCAGTTGATCCAATCGACCTGAGCGGAAAGGCGCAGGCGCTCGGTGGCCTGCCATGAGGTGCCCAGGCCCACCTTTTGCGGCAGCTTGGTTTCGATGTCGGAATCGTAGCGGAACTTCGTCGGCACGCCGGTGATCCCTAATGAACGAAGCTGCGCGCCGATATCGCCGGTGGCCTCGCCGCTAGTGTCGAATTTCGTCGGCGTGCGGTAGGCGAGGCCGAAGGTGAGGGTCTTGCTCGCCTTCCATGTCAGGCCCAGGTCACCATTGATGCCGTAGCCATCGGTTTCCATGTCGAGCAGCGTCTTCATCCCGGCCAGCGCGGGATGGCTCTGGAAGATGTAAGGGCCCTTCAATTCATTGCGCGTGTACACGCCGCCGAGGCTGGCACCGAGGCTGAGGGAATCGGTGATGCGCCAGCCAAGACCGAGCGCGGCGCGGATATTCAATATCTCGGAGTGGTACTCGCGAAAGCCATAGCTGGTGGCACCTCCCGCACCGCCCGCAGGATCACGGAAGTACCAATCCGCCGACCGGCTGGAATCGGGGATCACTGAGAAACCAAGGCCGACATCCTTGCTCAAAGGCCTGCGAAACACGACATCGGGCAGGAACTTCCAGTCATCGGATAGGCGGCCTCTGTTGCCATATTGGTCCTCGTACTTGCCCGAGCCAGTCACGCCGGTGCCGGACAGCGACAAGTCCGAGCCAATAATAAAGCCCAGTGCCGAGGGATTCAAAGCCATGGAGGCGAAAGGATCCTCCGTATCCGCCATCGAAGCGCCCGCCATCGACATGCTGCGAGCGCCCACGCCATTGCGGTCCAGGCCGTTGGCCTTCACAGCGGTTGTACTGAGGGCGAGGAGACCACAGACGCAAGTAAGAGTCGTGGCAGCGGACGAGCGGAGAAGAGAGAGCTGCATAAGATTGACATTCTATTATATATTATAATCATAGTAAATCAATGAATTGGCTAGCTTTTTGGGCATGCAAAATATTCGGTTGGGGGATTTGGGGATTGAAGTTATGGAGAAGATAGATGTGGCGCGGCAGCGCACCAATGTGTGGCAGGCTTTCCAGCCTGCCGGGCTTTGAGCAGCCCTGGACTTTGATTCTGGCCATCGCTGTGCTGTGGAAAGCTCAACGCGTGGCAGCTTTCAATGCGCGCCTGCAGGCTGGAAAGCCTGCAGCACATTGGGCGGAGCCGCGCCATGCTTATACCAACACCACAGGCAGCCCCAGAAAATCCCCATATCGCTGCGCCGCCGCTTCCACCGCTTTACCCGGCGCGTCTGCAAACGCCTTCATCGCCAGGCGTACTTCTTTGCCTTTAAGGGCGCGTCGCCAAGTCCCGATCACCTGGCCGTGCACGACCACGGTGGGTAAAAACATCCCGCCGGCGATGATGCCTGCGGCGTGCTGGGGATCGAGAACGGCGCTGCGGTCGGTGTAGCCTAAAAGGCACTCGTCGAAACAGGGCAGGAGATGGGCCGAGCGCGTGGTCTTGGCAGAAGAAGCTTCAGCGCCCATCCAGAAATCTTCCTCCTTCACCAGCTTCGAAGCCACCATCTCCAGCGCCTTACGGGCATCGGAGATCTTCAAGCCCGACCACCAGACAAAGTCGGCGAGCGTGGCGGGGCCGTGTCCTTCAAAGTAACGCAGGGCCAGCGTGCCGAGCGATGTCTCGCGGTCCATCACGGGATGGGCTGGCACCCATTGATCGAGCAGGGCGAAGGCGGGCTGCTTACCCATGTGGCTTGCGCAACAAATGAGCCCTTCCTGCGCCAAGCGCCACAGGATGTGATAGCCGCGCTGGTCATTGGTGGCGATGCCGCCGCTTTCCAGTACTTGATACAACGTATCACGAGATAATGACTGGCCGCCCTCCAGCGCCTTGATCAGAAGCTTGCGGCTGCGGGCGAAGACTTCCGCGTCCAATCCAAGCTTCCGATGCCGACCGGCGGCGCTAGCAATGATGCGCGGCGTGAGCAGGGCCAGCAGCCAGCGCACATCCGCTGCCGCGACGAAATGCAAGGTGCCGCGCATGGGCCAGGTGCGCACGATTTGGCGGTCGGCAATGGCTTCGGTGATGGTGGCCTCCGTCGCTTGGGCGGTGCGCAAACCCACGGACCACAGCGCCCCGAGATAATCCTGGGCCTGCATGGCCACGAGCGAGGCGACCACCTCCGCCGCCGTCTTGCCAGGGGCCGAGATGTGATGATGCGCGAGGCGCAGACGGGCGATGTCGCGGGGCTTCATGGGTGGAAGAAAGTGGCTGCGGCTTTAGCCGCATCAGGCAGGCATAGCACATCGCGCGCACTTTGCCCGCTCCTGATTCGGCTAAAGCCGCAACCGCTTTCTTTCACCCGAACGCCTCAATAAAGCCCACTTCCAGTGCCAGATTTTCGCTCACGTTGGTGTGCAGGTGCTGCTCCAGTTTGCGCAGCGTGCGCAGGCGCTTCGAGGCCTCATCAATAGACCAGCGATCCGCCGCCTGTTTGGTGGCGTGCGAGTACTCCAGCAGGTCGAAGAATTCAGCGCCTACTTTGTGCCGCACGATATCGCCCATCCAGGCCAGCAAGAGGTCCAGCATGGCATCGCGCTGTTGCAAATAGGTCGCTTCGATGAGCGCCTTCATGTGCTCTTCCTTGCCCTTCAGATAGGCGGAGCTGTCGGTGGTCTTGCCGTACATCTCCTTCTCCTTTTCGAAGTCGTCTTCCGCATCGCCCTCGATGTCGTCGCGCAGCGCATCCATCACCTCCTCGAAGCCCGCTTTCAGCCCCAGCGCGATGGACATGGAGCTGCTGTTGAGCTTCGCGTGCTTCTCCAGCAGCGCGAGCAATTTGCGCTCATGGTCGCTGTACTTGCGTGCGCCGGATTCCGGCAGCAGCGGCATCTCAATCACGCGCGAAAGGATGGTGGGCAGCAGCTCCTGCGGCTTGCCCGTGAGCAGCAATAAAACGGTGCCCGGGGGCGGCTCCTCCAGCGTCTTGAGGAAGGCGTTTTGCGCCTGGACCGTCATGCGCTCCGCATCCACGATCACGCCGAACTTGTGGCCGCTTGGCCCGGCTTTCAGATGGATCATGCGCTCCATTTCGCGCATGGTTTCGATGGTGATGCGGCGGCTCTTGCTTTCGGGGCTGATGATGGGGTAGCCCTGGTGCGCCCAGTCATCGAGCGAGGCGCAATTTTCGCCCGCGATGAGGTTCAGGATGCGGCTGGCGAAGTCCTCGCGGTTCGCTTCCTTCGGCCCGCTGATGAGGTAGGCGTGGGCGAGGCGGTCCAATTGGATCGCCTTCTTCATCAATTCGATTCCACGGTCAGCTTTGAAGGGCATGGCAGCGGTCTTCTACGAGTTTCCAGATCTGGGTTTCGATGGCCTCGGGCGATTGCGCGGCATCCAGGACGACCATGCGGTCGGGCTGTTCCACCGCGAGATGAAGGTAGCCCTGGCGCACCTTTTCAAAGAATTCCAGCGGTTCGCTTTCCATGCGGTCAAGCTCCCGGCCCGAGGCGCGGATGCGCTCCCAGGCCGCGCTGGCGCTCATGTCCAGCACGATGGTTAAGTGCGGCAGCGTGCCGCCCACGGCGAAGTGGTTGATGGCGTGCACGCTGTCCAAAGGCAGGCCGCGTGCGATGCCTTGATACACTGTAGTGGAATCCAGGAAGCGGTCTAGCACCACCACATTGCCAGCGTCTAAAGAAGGGCGGATTTTCTCGCGCACCAGTTGTGCGCGGCTGGCGGCGAAGAGCAGCAATTCCGCCTCGGGGGAAAGCGCCGCAGCCTCTGGCGTGTGCTGGAGCAGGGTGCGGATGTGCTCGCCAATCAGGGTGCCGCCCGGCTCGCGCAGCATGAGCACCGTGCGCCCCGCGTTTTCCAAACGGGCGCGCAGGCGCTGGATCTGCGTGGATTTCCCGCAGCCTTCAGAGCCTTCGAAAGAGATGAGCAAGCCAGGGGTCATGGTGGTGCGGGGCGGGAGGTGTAGCAGGGGTGGCGGATCGTTTCAAGGGGGATGGGAGGAATGGGAAAGATGGGAGGAATGGGCCATGATGCCGAAGGGCGAGCATTCCTCCCGTACTTCCTATCCCTCCCATCCCAATAGTTTGCATTCCCTCCCATCTTCTGGTTTCATCCTCGCATGACCCGCCTGCTTTTCTGTTCACTCGCCCTGGGACTCGCTTTTGTACTCTCCGGTTGTGAGGCGTTCGAATCGATCAACAAGAAGCCTAAGTTCACCGTCTCCTTCCATTCCGAGGCGAATGAGGCGGAGTCGCCGCGCAGCATTTTTCGCTATCAGATCCCTGGCCGCCCCGCGCCCTCCGTGTTCCACCGCGTGCCCGAGTTCACCCAGGAAAATGTCTCCGCCTTCCAATCCTTCCCCGCTGCCAATGGCAACGGCTATGGCATCACCCTGCGGCTGGATTTTCGCGGCACCAACAACCTCGATCTCATGACCCGCACC
This sequence comes from Verrucomicrobiaceae bacterium, assembly GCA_028293175.1. Taxonomy (GTDB): domain Bacteria; phylum Verrucomicrobiota; class Verrucomicrobiia; order Verrucomicrobiales; family Verrucomicrobiaceae; genus CAINXC01. The sequence goes on from JAQGPI010000236.1 coordinate 8,821, forward strand.
CATGTGGGCGAGGTGGCGCTCGCCGTGGTGAATGGCACCCCCGTGGATTTCCTGAGCATCGACCGCCCCGTATCTGATGGCACGGTGACCATTTGGGAAGGCGTCTCCGAGCCCGTGATCAAGCTCATGCAGGCCAAGTGGCCCGCCATCAACAAGCTCAAATCCATGTCCGCAGGCCAGGAAATGCTGCCCACCACGAAGGGCGAAAAACGCCGCTCCCGAGCCGCCATCGACGCCGAAAACCAGGCCGCCGACCGCGCCGCGAAGCTGGACGCCGCCAAGCCCAAGGCCGACCCCTCCGCCCCCCAGGCCCCGGACTCCCTGCCCAGCGCGCCGACCACGAACAAGATCCCGCTGGAAGGCAACACCCAGACGCAGCCGATGCCGCTGATTAAGAGGTGAAGCAGTGACTGCGGCCATGGTACGGAATGCCATTTACGAACCTCTGAGGCTCGTTTCACGTGATTCGCGCTCATGGTTCGAAATCTGCCCCTGGTCGGATGACGGGGCCTTCACGGCGCTGCGTCTTTAGGCCCAGATTGATGTGGGAGGCAGCCGGTTCACCGCCTTGAACCGCTCTGTCATTCCCCTCAATCTGGCCGAGTTTCCTCCAGCCATTGACAGGTTCATCATGGATCGGAGTGTGCGTCCCAGCCTGGATGGAACAGACGATTCCTTTTTTCGTCTCACGACCCGCTCGCCGCTTCAAGTTTGCTGTCACTTCAGCATTGGAGACACCTATTGTGGCGGTCCAGGGCCACATGAAACCTATCGCCTGACGGGCACTTTTGAGATTGATCAGGACAGGCTCCATCAGATTCACGAATACTTCCGCCGACTGGCCCTGATTCCCAGTTGGGCCTGATTTCCTTGCAGTGATGCAGCCCATCGCTCATTTGTTGCCCGGCCAAAGCTTCCTGGCCCATCGTATATCTTCAAACCTGAGCCTTCACCCTAGCCTGGAGCGCTCTTCGCTGTGATCCATTTCCATGCCCGCCCGCCTTCCAAGACCAGCCCTCATCGCCCTCGCGTTGAGCTTCAGCACCCCCGCGCTGCACGCCCTCGATCTCGTGCTGCCCACGGATAACAAGGCCCTATTTGAAGGCCATCCCGAGGAGTTTTACCAGTTCGTGGACCGCACGCTGCCGAGCGGCGAGAAGACCACGCCCTGGGAGGCGGGGCAGTTTGGTTTCGTGCGCAACGAGGCGCATCTCACCAATGGCGAGACCATTTTCACCCGCTTCCATGAGGGGCTCGACATCAAGCCCATGCACCGCGATGCGAAGGACGAGCCGACCGACGAAGTGCGCAGCATCGCCGCTGGCGAGGTCGTTTATGCCTCCCTCATTGCCGGTCACAGCAACTATGGCAAGTACGTCGTCATCCGCCATGACTGGGGCGAGGGCCCTTTCTGCTCGCTCTACGCGCACTTGAGCGAAATCAAATGCGCGGTGGGCGACAAACTGGCCGCCGGCGCGCCCTTTGCCATCATGGGCCACACCGGCGATGGGCTCGACCGCCGCCGCTCGCACGTGCATGTGGAGCTCGATCTCTTCCTCTCCAGCCGCTTCGGTGAATGGCACGATGGCACGGCCAGTTCGCCTAATTTTCACGGCAACTACAACGGCATGAACCTCGTGGGCGTGAACCTTGCTACAGTGTATCAAGCCCATGCCAAGGACCCCAACGTCTCCCCGGCCGCGCTGGTGAAAAGCGCCGAGCCTTACTTCCGGGTCGCCGTGCCCGGTCTCGCCGAAATGGAGATCCTCAAAAGCTACCCCTGGCTCTGCGCCACGCCCATTCCGGCGGTACCACCGCAGAGCTGGCAGGTCACCTTCACTGCCTGGGGCCTGCCCATCAAGATCGAGCCCGCGAACGAGCCCGTGGCCGAACCCCAGGTGGTATGGGTGAAGCCCTCCACCAGCCCGCATTTTTCCTTGTCCCGCCACCTCCTCAACGGCCTCGGATCGACCGCCAAACTCAGCGGCGATGGCGAAGCCTATGTGCGCCTGACCTGCGGCATGGAAAACATCCGCAAAGCCAAGCCCGTGGTTTCATCAACGAAAGACAATGCGCCAGCGCCAGCCAAGCGGAAGAAGAGGAAGGCCTAGCGCGACATCACCTCACGCGGTTGGATTCAAGCCTTCAGCGATCAGGAAAAACGTGTCATGGGCCGTGATGCGGAGTATGGCAAGGTGAACACCTCCCTCCGCTAACCCATGGCCGACGAGCCCCGACCGCAGCCCGAATCGAAACGCATTCATTGGCGTAACATCCTCATCGCCGCCCTGCTCATGGTGGCGACCATGCCGGGGCGCACCCAGGGCCTGGGCCTCATCACGGAGCCGCTCCTGCGCGACCTGCAACTGGACCGAGTGACCTATGCGAACCTCAACTTGTGGGCCACCCTGCTCGGCGCGCTGATCTGCCTGCCTGCGGGCGGGTTGTTTGACAAGCTGGGCCTGCGCTGGACCAGCAGCGCGATCGTGCTGCTCTTGAGTGCGGTGGTGTGGCAGATGAGCGGCATGGCGGGCGGCGTAGTGATCCTTTTCACCTGGCTGCTGCTCACCCGTGCGCTCGGCCAGAGCGCGCTCTCCGTGGCCAGCATCAGCCTCGCGGGCAAGAGCTCCAAGGGTGGCGAAGGCATGGCCATGGGCGTGTATGCCACAGCGCTCAGCGTGCTCTTTGCCATCGCCTTCGTGGTGGTGGGGAAGAGCATCGAAACGAACGGCTGGCGCACTGCCTGGAATCAACTCGCGCTGGCGCTGGCTTTCGGCGTGGTGCCGCTCACGATCCTGTTTTTGCGCGAGCCGGAAAGGGTGGCGAAGCAAACCACCGAGCACCTGCCCGGTGCCTCCCTCGAGGCCGCGCTGCGCACCCGCGTCTTCTGGGTCTTCGCTGCTGCCACGGCCTTGTTTGGGCTCGTGTCTTCCGGCCTCGGGCTCTTCAATGAAGCCGTGCTGGCGGAGGCCGGTTTCGATGCCGCCACCTATCACAGCTTCCTCGCCGCCACCTTCATCTTTGGCCTGCTCGGCCAGATGCTGTGCGGCTGGCTCGCCCTGCGCCGCCCCATGCCAGCGCTCATGAGCGTGGGCATGCTGCTTTATGCCGTGGGGCTGCTGGGCCTGCCGCTGGTGCATGCGCAATGGCAGCTCTGGATGCTCGCCGCGATCATGGGGGCGGCTGGCGGCTTCATCACCGTGATCTTCTTCGCCGTGTGGGGCCAGGCTTTTGGCCGTCGTCATCTGGGCCGCATCCAGGGCGCGGCGCAGATGCTCAGCGTCTTCGCCTCCGCGCTCGGTCCGCTGCTCTTCGCCGAATGCCATGCGCGCGCTGGTTCATACGCGCCGCTGCTGTATGGACTCGTGCCCGTGGTCCTCATCACCGGCTTCCTCGCGTGGCGCACGAAGCTGCCTCGAGAGGCGAGGGGATGAAGGTGTTAGCCGCTCAGGAAGAACGCAAATCAAGGCGGTCTTCCGAGTTCAAATCAAGCACCTGGACAGTCGTGCGGCCGCTAGTCGTAAGCCCCGCCACATGCACGCCTTTCCACTCAAAGTGCTCGTTCCAAAGGTCTTTGCGAGGATTGAAGAGTGCCGTCACAAGATCGGTGGCGGGATCAATGCCTGTCAGGTTCGAGCCTTTGCGCAAATTGCAGTCGATGCAGGCCAGACATAGGTTGTCGGGCTCGTCCGAGCCGCCATGTTTTCTTGGCCGGATGTGCTCGATATGCAAGGGCGCCAGCGGGGAGTCGCTTTGGTGCAGCAGGCAGTACTCGCAGCGATTCTTCGCCCGATTCCTGACGAATGCTCGCACCGCCTCCTTCACAATTCAGCGACACCAGCGCGATGACGTGCCTGCCGCCGCAGGATGGCGACAAATTTGTTGGCACGGATGTAGCCTTCGTACTCCTCGCGGTCCTCTTCGGAAAGCGCGCCTTCCGTGGACTTGCAGGCCAGTTCCTCAATGCGCTCCTGAACCTTTGGGTCAGCCTTCAAGGCCAGGACCTCCGCCTCCTTGCCCGGAAGCAGGAGTTGCAGCAGCGGGGCCACACCCTCTTGAAATGCAGTCTGAGCACTCATGCTCTACTGGTAATGCGACCCGGCGAATAGGCAAGGATCGCCTTTTGCCCCCGTCCTGGAACAAACCAGCCCCACCCGACGTTCTTACCCCATGAGCTGGTTCCAACTTGATCCCCAAAGCCTTGCCGCGCGTGCTCGCGGGCAGGCGCTGCCATCCTTGTCCGCCTCGGTGTGGCGCGGTATCCTGGGTTTCACCGCCGTCAGCGTCGCGGGCTTCCTCCCTTGGGGCGTGTTCGGCAAGTGGTTCCGCGGCCATGGCGGTGAGCTGCCCATGTACATCGCCTGCGCCGTCGTCTTCATCGTTCTAAGCGGCCTCTTGCTTCACCGGCTCATCATCGGCACCGGCTCGCTGCCGCGCTTCTACAAGCTCTTCAGCCTCGCCTTCACCGCCTACTCCGTGGCCTGGATCATCGGCTGGATGAGCCTGCGCGGCCACCCAGGCAGCATCGCCGGATTGTTTGCGGGCACCGTCGTCATGGGCCTCATGCTCGCCTCCGCCTTTGATGCCTGGCGCGAAGTGGTGAAGGTGATCCTCGCCCTCTTCGTGTTCAATTCCATCGGCTACTTCACCGGCGGGGTGATCGAGGTTGCTCTCATCGGCATCCCCGAGTGCTCGGTCGGCGGCGTCACCCTCGCCAAGCCCACGCAGTTGATGGTGGCCATGATGCAGTGGGGCGTCTGCTACGGCATCGGCCTTGGCGCGGGATTGGGAATCGCTTTCCACCTCTGCCAAAAGCAGGCGCGCGCCTTGCTCCATGCCTGACATCCTCTTGCCATCTCCGAATCTCCCCATGAAATCGCTCCGCCGCCTGCTTCCTATCCTGCTTCTACTTGTTAGCTTGTCCCATGCCCAGGTGAAGCCCCTCACGCTCCCTGCCGCCGATGGCAAGGACTACACGCCGCTCGCTCTGGGCGACAAGAAGGCCGCCGTGTTCTGCTTCGTCTCGCCCTACTGCGCCACCTCCAGCTCCTACATCCCGGAGATGAACAAAATCGTGGCGGATTACGGCGCAAAGTTCAGCTTCTTCTTCGTCCACGCCGATCCCGAGCTGAAGCTGCCCGATGTGCTTCAACACACCGAACTCATGGCGATCAAGGCCCCCGTGCTGCTCGACAAGGAGCAGACCCTAGCCAAGCTCACGCAGGCCCGGATCACGCCCGAGGTGGCCGTGCTCACCGCCGATGGCAGGACACTGTATCAGGGCCGCATCAACGACCTCTACCTCGGCCCCACGAAGAAGCAGCGCAAGGCCACCACCAAAGATTTGCGCGACGCGCTCGACGCCATCCAGGAAGGCAAGCCCGTGGCCGTGGCGAAGACGGAAGCCGTGGGCTGCAAGATCAGCGGGATGAAGTGAGAGGTTTGGTCCTGTTGAGCACGCCTGCGAAAGTGGCTGCAGCTTCAACCGCATCAGGTAAGGCTTTATCCTGACCCTGATTCGGCTGAAACCGAAACCACTTCACTCAGGGCGCGGAGCGCAAGTAGCCCAGTTGCGCCGCAACTGGTTTCGCTTTGCATGGTCCACAGTTGAGCCTGGAGGCCTCACAACCCGACACCAGTTGCGGCGCAACTGGGCTACTCGTTCCTCCGCATGGCATGGGGGCTCATCCGCATTAGAAAAGCTCAAAATGACCCAACATGCCTGATCCTGATTCGGCTACAGCCGAAACCACTTTCAACGCAAATGGAACCGGATGAACGCAAATCGAACCCCACCGCAAACAAGCCTCATCTTCCCTTCAAAGGTTCCCATTTGCGTTCATCCGGATCCATTTGCGGTTAAACAAATCATCTTTCATGGGGCCGCCTTGCCTTGATCCCCACGCCCATCTGCATACGCGCCAAACACAGCCTTGATCTCATCACGCACGCGACGAAACACGGCCCGTTGCTCTTCCTCGGTCCCGGTGGCATGAGCGGGATCATCAAAGGGCCAGTGATGGCGGTTCACCTGGCCGGGGAACATGGGGCATGTCTGATCGGCGTTGCCACACACGGTGATGACGGTTTCCACCTCCTGGCTGAGGAATTCATTCATGTGCTTGGAGTGATGGCTGGAGATGTCGATGCCGATTTCCGCCATCACCTGGATGGCCATGGGATGCACATAACCGGCGGGCTTGGAGCCTGCGCTGCCCACGCGCAAACGATCGCCCACGGCGGCGCGCAAGAGGCCTTCGGCAAGATGGGAGCGGCAGGAATTGCCGGTGCAAAGAACGAGGACAAGGGGAGGCATGACGAGGGAAATTTAGCAGCAGCCGCCCGTCGTTGAGGTGTCGCAGCAGCCCGTGGCGGGCGTGCATAGCTCCTTCGCCAGGCAGTCCGTATGGCGCAGGCGAGTGTGCAGATACACCGCTCCTTCATCATGCGAAATGCTCTCCAGTGGGAACTGCGAGATCAGGCCTTCCTCGTACTCGATCTGCACGGACAGTGTATCATCTTCTAGCAATTCCTTGCCCTTGTGGATGATGGCCGCGAGCTTGCCCGCGTTCAGGCGATGGTCCTCGTCATTATCGGTCACCCAGGTTTGCAGCAGGCAATGGCTCTCGCTCCGGCGGGTGCCGCCGCAGTCGATGAAACGCTTGTCCACACGGCCCACTTCAGTGACATGGGCATGGAAGGGGATGAGGCCGCCGTCCGGCAATACGAAGCGCACTTCAGCATCGGGTTGCAGGCGCAGGGCGGTTTCGAGATCGTGAATGGTCATAGTGAGTGGGGAATGAGAATGAAAAATCAGGCGCAGTTGCCGCCGCAGCAATCGCCCTCGCGGACGCCCCGGCAGAGCGGCACGGCGACGCAGGCGCCAAGCAGCGGCGCGACAAGATACAGCCACAGATGCGTGAAGTGGCCGGAGACAAGGGCGGGTGCCAGCGAGCGCACCGGGTTCATCGAAGCACCGCTGATGGGCCCGGCAAACATCGCTTCCAGGCCGATGATGCTGCCGACCGCAATACCAGCGGTGATGCCCTTTTCCTTCGAGCCGGTGGACACGCTCAAGATGGTAAACATCAGCATCCCCGTGAGCACGGCCTCCAGGATGAAGCTCTGCATTTCAGTGCCTGCCGGAAGAGTGGCACCGAGCGTGAGATCAGCGGGGAAGAGCACCTTCAACAAGCCGCTGGCCAGCAGCGCGCCGGTTGTTTGCGCCAGCACATAGCCGGGCACTTCGCGCCAGGGATGACGGCCCGCGACGGCGAAAGCGATGGTCACAGCCGGGTTCAAATGCGCACCGCTCACATCGCCAAAGGTGTAGATCATCACCATCACGATGAGGCCAAAAGTAAGCGCAATACCCGCATGGCCGATGGAGCCGGCACTGGCCGCATCAATGACAATCGCGCCCGTGCCGGCGAAGACCAGCGCGAAGGTGCCGAGGAGTTCTGCCAGGGCTTTTCTCATCGGCGTGCAGTGGCGGCCCTGGATGAGGTTTTAGGCGGGCAGCAGCCTTCATCGCGCTGCGCAAGGCGGTTGCGCGCCTTGCGGGCATCCCGGGCCAGGGTGGCATCGGTGAGGCTGCTGGAACCGAAGTGTTTGAACAAGCTTTTCAGCAGCGGATGAAACGCTGGGTCCACACGGTAGAACATCCACTTGCCCTGCCGCTCGCTGGCCAGCAGTCCGGCTTTTTGAATCACCTTCAACTGGCTGGAAAGCGTGGACTGCGGCAGCCCCAGCACGTCCGCAAGTTCGCAGACGCACAGCGCCTGCGCGAAGACCAGATGGATGATCCGCCAGCGGGTCTCATCGGCAAGGGCGTGGGCAAAGGTGACGGGCGCTCGCATCGATATTTATCGTATCGAGTTTTTTCGATATGTCAATGATCGTACCGAGGGCGACCCGCCCTTGTGCAAATCAGAGGGCGGGTCGCCCTCTGTACGCCGAAGAACATTATCCCCTCACTCTGGCAGCTTGCTGAAATCGAACTGGCAGCAGCCCAGATCCAGGATGTTGTTGTTCTCCTCCAGGTGGCTGGAGAAGTCCGAGGCCAGCGTGTAGAGCCGTTGCTGGCCCTGCTTCTCCTTGTCCAAAAGACCCGCCTCGGAGAGCACGCGCAGGTGCTTGGAGACATTGTATTGCGTGATGCCCAGCGCCTCGGCGATTTCATTCACGCTGCACTGCTTCTTCAACAGCATGCGCAGGATGCGCAGGCGGTTTTCCTCGCCCAACGCTTTCATCGCCGTGATGCAGTCGAATTTATTCACAGCGTTTCTTTACAGCTAAGCCGGAATCCTGAAACAAAAAAACGACATCAAAACCGGAAGAATCCGATTTACATATGCGTATTCACGCATAAAAGCTCCCTCCCTGCCCGATGCTGCTCATTCTTCTTGCCCTCGCCACGCTTTTCGTTGCCTATGCCACGGGAGCCAACGCCAATTTCAAGGGCGTCGCTTCGCTTTTGGGCAGCGGCACAACGAGCTACCGCACGGCTATCAACTGGGGCAGTGCCACCACGCTGGCGGGCTCAGTCGCCGCCATGTTTTTGGTCAACGGCATGATCCAGAATTTCTCCGGCAAAGGCCTGGTGCCCGATGCGCTCACAGCGAATCCCTTGTTCCTGCTGGCCGTCGCGCTCGGCGCGGGCCTCACCGTCACCCTGGCCGTGCTGCTCGGCTTCCCCGTTTCCACCACCCACGGACTCGCCGGAGCGCTCGTCGGCGTCGGCCTGGCCAATGATCCGCACACGGTGAATTTCGCCAAGCTATGGGAGGCTTTCCTGCGCCCGCTGCTGTTGAGCCCGCTCCTCGCCATCCTTGCGGGTATAGTGTGTTATTTCATCCTACGATGCCTCCGCCTTGCGCCCGATCATCGCACCAAGACGCTCGATGCCCTGCACTTCCTGAGTGCTGGTGCGGCAAGCTTTGCTCGCGGCCTGAATGACACGCCAAAGATGGCCGCGCTGCTCGCCGCTACTTCCTTACTGAACGGCAGGCCCGGCATGCTCGCCATTGGCGTCGTGATGTTCTTTGGCGGCGTGTTGAGCGCCCGCAAGGTGGCGCACACGCTCGCGCACAAGGTCACCGATATGAACCCCGGCCAAGGCTTCAGCGCCAATCTCGCCACGGCCCTGCTGGTCACCACCGCGAGCTTCAATGCGCTGCCAGTTTCCACTACCCATGTGGCCGTCGGCTCGCTGCTCGGCATTGGTGTCGCCACACGCCAGGCCAAGTGGCGGACCGTCATCCCCATCCTGCTTTCCTGGGTCATCACCCTGCCATGCGCGGCGCTGCTCGGCGCCTTGGTATTCAAGCTCAGCCAGCTCATCGCGTGATCCTCCCCCTCCCATCTCTCATGCACAAACACACCCTCGCACTCGCCTCCCTGCTGCTCACCACAGCAGCGTTTGCCACCCCTAGCGGCCTCAACAACATCCCCACCGCCGATACACCGCCGCAGGGCACCGTCGTCATCCAGGGCTGGACGAACTTCGGCAACGACTACGACGCCGACTTCAACATGGGCTTCAAAACCGGCTTCGATGTCTTCGGCCAGAAGCTCGAATTCGGCGCCGACTCCCATCTCTTTCCCGACAAGGGCGGCCCCGTCGTCGTCCAGTTCAAGTATGTGCAGAACCTGTGGAAGGGCGGCCAGCTCGCGCTCGGCATTGCCAACCTGGGCCTCACTAGCGAGCTCAACGACCGCGCCGGTGATCCCTTCAGCTACGCCCTGCTCTCGCAGGATGTCTGCGGCCTCTTCCGCGCCCATGCAGGCTTCGGCTTTCAGACCCAAAACAACAGCGTCCTGCTCGGGCTCGACAAGACGGTGAAGGTGCTGGACCGCGACCTGCAATTGCGCACCGACTTCGTCCAGATCCAGGATCAAAATCAATGGCTCGGCAGCCTCGGCTTCCTCTACGCCCTGCACAAAAACTTCGTCATCGAAGCCTGGGCCAGCCAGCCGCTCGACCACGGCGAAACCATCTACACCGCCAAGTTCAACATCGTCTTCAATTTCTAATCCGCACCTTCAACCCCAACCCCGATTCCTCCATGAAAATCCAAACATCCCTGCTCGCCATCGCGGCCCTGTTCACGGGCCTTGCCTCCACCGTCTTCGCCGAAATCGGCACCATCACCTGCGCCGATGCCAAGGCCTTGATTGAAAACAAGGACGCCGCCCAGCGCCCCATCGTGCTGGATACGCGCGGTGGCTACAAGGACTACTTCCGTGGCCATCTGCCCACCGCCCATCACATCAATTTCGACACGCTGCGCGGCACTGATAGCGGCGTCGCCGTACAGTACCTGCCCCCTGCTCTGACCAAGGCTCTGCTCACCCGCGCCGGTGCCGACAAGGACCGCCTGCACCTCATCTACGCCACCGGCGATGTGCTGCCCAATGACGAAATCCTCAGCGCCAGCATGGTCGCTTTCGTGCTGGAAAAATACGGCATCAAGGACATCAAAATCGTCGATGGCGGCGTGGCTGAGTGGAAGAAGCAGGGCTTCGCCGCCACCCAGGAATACTTCGGCAATCCAGCCGGCCATTTGCCAAAGAAGGGCAATCCTGAAATCGCCGCCACCGTGGCCGATGTGCAGAAGCATGTGGGCAAACCCGGCAACGTGCTCGTCGATGCGCGCCCCATTAATGAGTTCCGCGGCGAAGACGAAGTATGGCTGCGCAAGGGCCACATCCCCGGTGCCATCAGCTTCCATTGGGCCCGCCTCATGGAGAAGGACAACACGCACAAGTTCAAGCCCTTCGCTGAAGTGAAGGACCAGCTCGAAAAGGCCGGCATCACCAAGGACAAAAACATCATCTGCTACTGCGGCACCTCCCGCGAAGGCAGCCTGGTGCGCTTCTATTTGAAGTACGTCGCCGGTTTCCCCAATGTGCGCCTCTATGAAGGCGCTTGGAAAGAATACGTCTGGCTGAAAGACAAGTCCCTGCCCGCCGAACAAGGCGGCGAGCCTGCTGGTCAGTAAGCGTCCAGTTGATAGTGGATGGTTGATTGTTGATAGCCTGAAGGCCTGCGGCAGTTGATCGTTGCCAGTTGTTAGGTTAAGTTGTTGTTGTTGTTGTTAAGTCGCTGCGCCGCTGTCCTCCGGGATGGCGGCGCAGTTTTCGTTGTGGCCTGAGTGGCGGAGGGGAGGCTTTTTCAACCGCCAATGGACCCGGAGGCACGCCAATAAAACATCTACAAATAAGCTTTACATGCGCCTCAAAGGTTCTCATTTGCGTGCATCCGGATCCATTGGCGGTTGAAACCCAATCACAGGGGCTGGCAAAACTAAAGTCTGACTCGGCCCGTATCATGCATCCCTCTGCTGAATCCCACCCAATGATCCAGACGGAACGACAAATCATTATTTCAGTGAATCATTCCCGGCATTCAGTTCGCGGGCGTATGGAGAATTAGCCCAGGACCCTTAGGTCCCCCTGCTCCGCATTTCCGTCATGCACCCAGCTCCTTCTCTCTCATGGACAGCCTAGCCAAGGATGTCGCCCTCATTAGCAGCATTGCCGCCGTGCCCGCCATCTTGGATGTCGTCTGCCGCACCACCGGCATGGGCTTTTCCGCCATTGCCCGGGTGACCGAGGATCGTTGGGTCGCCTGCAGCGTGCTCGACAACATTCACTTCGGTCTCAAGGCCGGCGGTGAGCTGAAGCTGGAGACCACCATTTGCAACGAGATCCGCCAGATGCGCAAGGCTGTGGTGATCGATCATGTGGATACAGACGAGCTCTATCGCGACCACCCCACGCCGCGCATGTACGGCTTCCAGAGTTACATCTCGATGCCCATCTTCCTCGCCAGCGGCGAGTTCTACGGCACCTTGTGCGCCATTGATCCGAACCCAGGCCGGGTGAACACGCCGGAGATCACCGGCATGTTCAAGCTTTTCGCCGAGCTGCTTTCCTTCCACATCGGCGCGGCGGAAAGGCTCGCCGACCTCGAATCTCACCTGCTGCGCGAGCGCGAGACGGCGGAGCTGCGCGAGCAGTTCATCGGCGTGCTCGGGCACGATCTGCGCTCACCGCTCAACGCCGTCGCCATGGGCGCCACGCTGCTGCGCGAGGACGGCATGAATGACGAGCAATTGCTCACGCTCGATACGATCGACCGCAGCGTCGTGCGTATGTCCGATCTGATCAATGATGCGATGGACTTCACCCGCGGCCGTCTGGGCGGCGGCATCAGCCTGGAAACCAGGGCCGACCGGCCGCTCCTGCCTGTGCTGCTGCGCGTGATCGAGGAGGTGCGTATCACCCAACCGGACCGAGTGATAGAGACCGACTTCGCCCTGCTCGAGCGGGTGAATTTTGATGCCAAACGCATGGCCCAGCTTTTCACCAACCTGCTGTCCAACGCCATGACCCACGGCAGGCGCGGCACGCCCGTACGCATACGCGCCGTGAGCGCCGAGGGCACCTTTGAGCTCTCCGTCTCCAACTCCGCCGACCCGATTCCGCCCCTGGTGCTGGAGCGTTTGTTCGAGCCCTTCGAGCGCGGCAAAGCCGGTGATTCCCGCGAAGGCCTCGGTCTCGGCCTCTACATCGCCTCGCAAATCGCAAGATCGCACGGCGGCGAGCTATCCGTATTCTCAGTACCCGCCGAAACCCGCTTCACCTTCACCATGCCCACGCTTGGCGTGGAGGAGTGAGAGTGCAAAAAGAAAGTGGCTTCGGCTTCAGCCGAATCAGGAGCGGGCATGGAATCTGCCATCGTGCTGATTCCCACCCCATGCGGCTAGCCGCAGCCGCTTTGGCAAGCCTGCGGCGGAGCACGACGCCTGCTGCATTACTCCGAGAGGCCTTGGCATGCGCGAAAGCACAGGAATTTTGCCTGCCTCCAAGCCGTTAGTGTATAGCCTTCAGGCGATCAGGAAAACGAGTCGTGGGCCGTGATGCGGCTGAAGCCTGGACACCAACGGCGCAGGGCGATAGTAGAGAACGCATTCATTTCCCTGCCGCAGAAAGGGGCGAGGACGCCCCTACCACTTTGGCAGGCCTGTCGATAGAGTCCGGTAACGCTCCATCCCTTCTTGCGGAAGGAGGGATGGAGAAGCAACGCCTATCGCCAGCACCCATGCCTCCGGGTCAAAGCCCCGGGCTACAGCAGAGGCTCCGCCCGGCAGGCCTGATTCTAGGATTGTGTTAGGAAAAGTCCCCGCTAGATATAGCTCGAACGACCATGCCTGAGCAGAATCAAAACGAGGGAAACCCGGCAGCAAAGACAAAAGCGCTTCCGCACAGTGAGCTGCCGCCCGGCGTGACACTGCGGCACACGCTGGCAGGGCATAAGGGGGTTGTTCGCAGCGCAGTTTTCGATCCCTGGGGCCAGACGCTGGCCAGTGCGAGTGGGGACCAAACGATCAAGTTCTGGGATGCCGCCAGCGGCGAACTGCTGCGCACCCAGGAAGGGCACCACGATAAAGTTCGGAGCGTGACCTTCGATTCCACGGGCCGACTCCTAGCCGGCGGGAATGAAGACGGGACGATCAGTATTTGGGAGGCAGCCAGCGGCCATTGCTTGCACCGGTTGGCAGGGCACCAAGGGCGGGTCCTAAGCTTGGTCTTCGATTCCTCCGGCCAAACCCTGGCGAGTGGGAGCGAGGACAAGATGGTCCGTCTATGGGACGTGGCAAGCGGTCGACTACTACGCACCTTGCGAGGGCATCAAGGTGAGGTCAAGAGTGTAGCGTTCGATCCCTTGGGTCGGACTTGGGCCAGCGGAAGTTGGGATGGCACGGTCAAGCTCTGGGAGGTGGCCAGCGGCAAGCTCCTTGACACTCTAGCAGCGCATCGGTCTTCGGTATGCAGCGTGGCCTTTGACCCCACGGGCCGAACCTTGGCTAGCGCGAGTGTAGACGATACGATCAAGCTATGGGATCTGACCAACGGCCGCCTGTTGCGCACGCTTGAGAGCCACACCGACACTGTTTCCCATCTGGCTTTCTCCAAGTATTCAAGGCTGCTCGCCTCGAAGAGTTTTGACGGCACGGTTCGCCTGTGGAGCTGCGAGTCATGGGAGTGTCTGGCGGTGATTCCTATACCCGGTCAACCGTACGGCGATATTGCCGCCCTGGACTTTCACCCCACCTTGCCCTGGCTGGTCACCGATGCCTCCAGCCCCGGCTCGCCATACGGCACCCTGGGCGAACTCCTCAAAATCTGGGAGCTGAACATCGACATCCTGTTTGGCAAGGCCGCAGGAGCCCGACCACTCCCTCCGGCCTCGCATCATACCACGGCGAAGGTGGTGCTGGTGGGGGATTCTGGCGTGGGCAAGACGGGGCTGGGCTGGCGGCTGGCGCATGGCGAATTCAAAGAGCATGCCTCCACCCATGGCCAGCAGTTCTGGGTGATGCCGGAACTGGGTACGCGTCGCGCTGACGGCACGGAGTGCGAGGCGATCCTGTGGGATCTGGCCGGGCAGCCGGACTACCGGCTGATCCATGCGCTGTTCCTGGATGATGCGGATCTGGCGCTGGTGCTCTTCGATCCTACGGACACGCGCGATCCGCTGCACGGGGTGGAGTTTTGGCTGAAGCAGTTCCACACCTGCGCCACGAACGCCAAGTGCCCGGTAGTGCTGGTGGCGGCCCGCGCGGACCGTGGCGCACCCTCGCTGACGGTGGCGGAGCTGGACGCCTTCTGCCAGCAGCGGGGACTGAGCGGCTACTACCGCACCAGCGCCAAGGCGGGCGAGGGGCTGGCGGAACTGGTGGCACGGATGCAGCAACTGATCCCCTGGGAGACGAAGCCCGCCACCACCACAACCCAGACCTTCAAGCGGGTGAAGGATTTTGTTTTGGGACTGAAGGAGCAGGCCGATGGCGGGCCCATCGCGGTGCGTTGGCCGACGCTGCGCGAGCTGCTGGCGCGCACGGATGCGGCCTGGGAATTCACCGATGCGGAGATGCAGACGGCGGTGGGGCACCTGGAAAACTACGGCTACGTGCGGCGGCTGCACACCTCGCAGGGGGAGGAGCGCGTGCTGCTGAAGCCGGACCTGCTCAACAACCTCGCGGCCTCGTTCATCCTGGAGGCGCGGCGCAATGACAAGGGCCTGGGCGCGCTGGAGGAGAAACGACTGCTAGCGGGCGGCTATCGGTTTCCCGAACTCACGGGGCTGGCCAAGCCGGAGCAGGACATCCTGGTGGATGCGGCGGCGCTGCTGTTCCTGGAGCGGCACGTGTGCTTCCGCGAGCAGACGCTGGACGGCCAGGGCTACTTGGTTTTCCCGGAACTGATCAATTTGAAAATGCCGCCGGTGGCGGACACGGAGCCGGTGGTGGAGGGCGCGGCCTACACGGTGAGCGGCGCGGTGGAAAATGTGTACGCTTCGCTGGTGGTGCTGCTGGGCTATACGCAGACCTTCACCCGCACGGCACAATGGCAGGCGCAGGCGCGCTACGAGGTGGGCGGCGGCGCGGTGTGTGGCTTCCGCCAGGAGACGGCGCGCGATGGCGGCCTGGACCTGATACTGTACTTTTGCACCAATGTGGAGAGCCCGGTGCGGATGCTGTTCCAGGGCATGTTCGAATGTTTCCTGCAACGGCGGAACCTGACGGTCACCCGCTATGAACCTGTGGCCTGCGGCAAATGCGGCCATGCGTTGGACCGTGCGGTGGTGCGGCACCGCACGCGTGAGGGCAAGACCTTTGCCTTCTGCAACGACTGCGGCGAAAAGCTGTCGCTGCCGCAGGCGCAGGAGCCCATCCAGCTCACCCACGCGCTGCAGGAAAAGGTAGAGGCCCAGCGCCTTGTGGCCGGTCGGCGCACGCTTTTCGAGCAGGCCGTATTCCGCTTGCAGGCCTATGTGAAGGACGAGCACCTGCCCGCGCCGGAGTGTTTCATCAGCTATGCCTGGGGCGTGCCGGAGCACGAGCGCTGGGTGGAGAAGCAACTGGCGACGGACCTGCAAAAAGCGGGGCTCAAAGTGCTGCTCGACAAGTGGGAGAACCATCGGATCGGCTCCAGCATCGCGCGGTTTGTCGAATTGATCGAGGAGTGCGACCTGATGGTTGTCGTTGGAACACCGCTTTATCGTCAGAAGGCTAAGAACGTGGTGTCCCCCAAAGGCAGTGTGGTGGCTGCGGAGTGGGATATGGCCGGCATTCGCCTGCTGTCCACGGAAGCAGCGAAGCAGACGGTGCTGCCTGTGCTGCGGGAGGGTGACGGGGCCAAGGCGTTCCCGCCGCTTCTACGGGGTCGCTTTTATGCCGATTTCCGCGACGACAAGACCTACTTCCTGACGGTCTTCGACCTGATCCTGAGTCTCTACAACATCGCGCCAAACCACCCCGCCGTAGCGGACCTGCGGGAGTCCTTGAGCGGGCCGGAGATGCGGTAGAGGGGCGTGGCTCACGTTGCCCTCAACGTGAATCGAAAAAGGTAGCGCGCAGCGCCTGAAAATTCTCTCTAGAAGCGAAGAAAGGAGCGTGGACACTCCTGTCCGCAATCGAAAGGCCTGCGGCGCAGCCGCCACATTCTCAAAGAGCAGCGCAGTCACACTGCAAGCTTCGTTGAGATTCTTCGCGGCTGCGCCGCAGGAGGATGATTGCGGACAGGAGTGTCCACGCTCCTTTTTTAAGCATTGGGCACCCATCGTGCACTTTTTTCGCCATGCTGCCTCTACCCGTCCACAACACCCGGTTTAGGCGCTGCAATCAGGGGGTGAATGGCTTATAGTTCTGCCATGCCCGCTTCTTTGGATTTTCTCGCCGCAGACACCGTGTTTTGCCCGGAAATCCGACTGGATCAAACCGGATCAAACCAAAAATTGCGGCGCGGGGTAGGGAGGGGCAAGGCTGGGCAACGCTTGTTGGACTCTCTGTGGACGTTACACACCCGTGGTCCGCTCCAGGCCGACGTCGTGCCAGGAGACGGGGTCTTCCACGGGCTCGAGATGGGTGACGACCACGAGGCCGGTGATGAGCTTGCGCAGGTCGTTTTCGATCTGTTCGGAAACGTCGTGGCCGTGGGCGATGGTCCAGGCGCCGGGCATGAGCAGATGCACGGACATGAACTTGAGCGAGCCGGCGCGGCGGGTGCGCAGCGCATGGTATTGCACGCCGCCCTGGCTGTACTGGTCGAGGGCGCTGCGGATGGATTCGAGCTCTTCCGTGGGCAGGGCGCTGTCCATGAGGCCGTGCATGGATTCGGTGACGAGCTTCACGCCGGTGAAGACGATGTGGAAGGCGAGCGCGACGCCGATGAGGGGATCGAGCCAGGCCCAGCCGGTGAGGGCGACGAGGGCGACGGCGACGAGCACGGCGACGGAGGTCCACACATCGGTGAAGAGGTGCCGGGCATCGGCTTCCAGGGCGATGGAGCGGCGTCGTTTGCCCACGCGCATGAGCACGCGGGCGACGAACAGGTTGATCAAGGAAGCGCCGACGGAAACGGCGAGGCCCATGGCGGGCTGGGTGATCTCATGGGGGGAGAAAAGGCGGTCCACGGCGGTCCAGCCAATGGCCACGGCGGCCACCACGATGAGCGCGCCTTCCACACCGGCGGCGAAGTACTCGGCCTTCGAGTGGCCGTGCGAGTGCTCGTCGTCCTCGGGCTTCATGGCGACGGATAGCGAGGCAAAGGCGACGAGCGCGGCAGCGACATTGGCCAGGGATTCCAGCGCATCGGAAAGCAGGCCCACGGAGCCGGTGAGACGCCAGGCCACCAGCTTGAGGAAGAAGGTAACCACCGCGGCCGCAAGCGACAGCATGGCATAGTGGGTGAGGGGGCGTTCAGGCATGAGCGGCCCGGAATTAAGCACGGAACGGCGAGTGAGTCGTCGGGAAACCAGCAGGGTAGGAAGTGCGAAGGGGATCGGGGCACCCTTGTGGCTCCCTTTGCTCAATATACCAGCGCAACAAACTTCTGGTAATTATGGAAAAAGCCTCTAAATTAAGGCTGAACAAACATTTAATGCCCCATAACCGACACCCTGTACCCAAGGAGCCGAGCGCTCCTGTTGCGTGCTTCCTAGCCTTCCGGCGAGGGGGCCGCGCAGTACTGGGCATGGTTGCGGGGCTGCTGGCTCTCAGTGCGCAGGCTCACAATCTGGACATGCGCACGGATTACCTGGGCTACGACAAGGCCACGCTCGATCTGTTCCAGGCGCGCGCTGCCTTGGGCCAGACCTTGATCCAGGTAGGCGATACCATCGGGCTGCTAATGAAGGCGACGCCTAATCTTGGCACGCCAACGGGCGCGGGCGGCTACTCCACCTTCTTCATCCCGGTGGGCTCGCAGTTGCAGAAAGCCGAGTACGGCCGCCTCGATGCCACCGGCGCGTTTGTTGCCTCCGCCGTGAAAGGCCAGTCCATCCTCGCCCTGGGCGATGGCGCATGGGGCTCCCGACTCACCACCGGCCTCATCGGACTGCAACTGGGCCCCAACATCAATGGCCAGACGGCGAATGCGGTGAGCAGCACCGGCCTCAACAACGGCACGATGGTCGGCGTGTACTCCGATACCGGCATCTTCTATTCCACCGATCCCAAGACCGCCTGGCAGAGCTGGGTGAACACCGGTGGCCTGGATAACAATCAAGGCACCCCGGCAGACAACTCCGTGCTCACCAGTTCCGGCAGCGCGGTGGTCCCCTCCACCCGCTGGGATGCGGAGCAATTGCTTGCCTTTGGCGTGCTCTCCCCCACGCTCGCTTTTCTCGATCCGGCAGATGCCCGCGGCAATGCTCCGTGGGGCATGGCTAGCGCCGTCGCCGGGCCGGAAAGCGGCTACGCCTGGGCCTTCAACAAGACCTACTGGGACTCGCACGCCTCAGACCCCAGCCGCGCGAAGAACTCCATCGCCGTGGGCCCTTGGAAACGCCTCAAGTACGATGGCAGCCAGTCATCCAAGGACACGCCAGGCTTGAAGAGCACCGCCACCGGCTACTCGGCGGCAGACGCGGGCGACATCGGTTACGACCTCAGCGCGGCTCATCCTCTGCCTGAAACCAAGAGCTGGACCGACAACAGCAGCCCCAAGGCCGTGCGCATCGCCTGGGGCAATACCGAGCTTTACCGTCCCGAGTACGCGCGCATTCAGATCAAGATCATCAAGGGCCCGGGCGAGCTCAAGTCGCCCTTCGATTCCGCCGGATTCCTGCAAGCCTATGCCGATACCTTTGGCGGCGATGCCGGCGGTGAGTACAACAACTTCGACCACCTCTGGCACTACTACAAGCCCACCACCGCCCAGCTCGCGGGCAGGCCCTTCATCTTCAAGCAAGTGTCCAAGCCGCTGGTCATGCCCAATGAAGTCTTCTCCTACAGCCTGTGGGTGATCAATTTCGGTTCTCAAACCCTCACTAACGTGCAGGTGACAGACAACCTGCCCGCCGGCGAGCAGTTCCTCAGCGCCGTGCCCGCCGCCTCCAGCGGGCCGAATCCACTGGTGTGGAATTTTGGTTCCCTGGCACCGCAGGCGATCAGGCAGATTACCGTCAATGTGAAGGCCGTGGGCACCGGCGTGATGACCAACGTGGCCACTTCCAAGAGCGACCAGTTCCCGCCGGAGACCACCACCGACACCACCGTGGGAGCCTCCCAGGCCCTGCTGTATGCGGACAAGATGGTCACACCCACCACCGCGCAGCCGGGTGGGACCGTGAATTACACCATGATCATTTCCAATGAAGGCACCGCCTCCAGCGCCGTGCCTTTGGTGATCACGGAAAACCTGCCCTCCGGCTTCTCCTACAACGGCTTCATCTCCGCCGATATCAATGGCGCTCCCGCCGCGCCCGGGGCCATCTCCATCGCCGTGCCGAGTTCCCAGCACCCGGTGTTTACCGTCAATACCGCCATCGAGGCGCGGAAGTCCGTGGTGATTACCTTCAGGGCAAAGATCAGCGCCGTGAAGCTGCCGGGCAGCTACTGCAACAGCTACAGTTTCGCTTACAGCGGCAAGGTGAACTCCACCGGCGCGCTCGCCTGCGTGACGGTGCAGGATGTGCAGCTCGGCATCGGCAACCTGGTCTTCTTTGACGAGAATGGCGACGGCCTTGCCAATCCAGGTGAAGGCGTGCCGGGCGTGAATGTGGAGCTGTACAAGGAAGACATGACGGCGGGCGTGGATGCGCCGCTGGCCAGCACCGTCACCAATGCCAGCGGCCAGTACCTTTTCGATACGCTGGATGCCGGCATCTATTACGTCCACATCCCGAAGACCATGTTCCAGTCCAGCGGCCCCTTGTTTGCCAAGGTGGCGGTGGCGGCCACACTCTTCGGCGATGATGACGTGGGCCAGGACGGGCTCAACAACAGCGATCCGCCCAGCGATGGCGTGGACAGCAATCTCGTCTACCTCTTCCCCGGTCAGGCACCCACGGATGACAATGGCGAGACCGGCGTGGGCAGCGGTTCTGACAATGACAACGACGCCTCGGTGGACCTCACCGTGGACTTCGGTTTCCAGATCCCGGTGGGCATTGGCAACCTCGTGTTCGTGGATGCCAATCACAATAGCCATGCCGATCCTGGTGAAGGGGTGGGCGGTGTGACGGTGGAAATCTATGATTCCTCCGCACCCGTGAGCACGGGCCAGTACGTGTTCTCCGCCACGACCACTTCCACCGGCCACTACCTCTTCGATCACCTCAGCACCGGCGATTACTACGTGCACATTCCGGCGCTGAATTTCCAGCCCGGTCATCCGCTTTCAGGCCTGCTGTCGCTGCCGGATGTCGGCGCTGCGGTTCACTCCGATGACAACGTGGGCGAGAACGGTATCGACGCGATTTCACCCATCTACACCGGCATCACTTCCGATATGGTCCATCTGGAGCCGGGCCTCGCCCCAGTGGATGCGGGCGGCGGCTCGACCAATGGTGAAACGGGCTTCATGGCCAGTGAAGACAACGCCAATGACAACAAGATCGACCTAACCATCGACTTTGGTTTCACCGACAGCCCTTCGCCCGTCTGTGGCGTGGGCAATCTCGTTTTCAAGGAGGACGATGACAACTTCTTCTATGAGGACGGTGAAGGCGTGGACGGCGTGACGGTGCAGTTGTTCACCGCCTCGGTGAGCAATCCGCTTGCCACTCCGCCACTGCGCACAGTCATCACGGCCAATGGCGGTGAGTACTACTTTGGCAACCTCCTGCCCGGCAATTACTACGTCTTCATTCCGCCTTCCAACTTCTCCGCCAGCGGCGTGCTGAAGAACAGTCTTTCCATTCCTGGCCAGGGCGGTGACGACGGGCAGGACGATGATCAGGATGAGAATGGCGATGATCCCTTTGATCCGTCCATTTCCGGCGTGAAGTCGAACGTCTTCAACCTCGCCGTGGGCGCGGAACCAACCGGCAACACCTCGGAATTCGGCTTCAATTCCTACGTCGATGACGGCTCCGACACCAACAACGACCTCACCATTGACTTGGGTTTCTATGAACCCGTGGGCGTGGGCAATGTGGTGTTCAAGGATCTCAACGGCAACGGCCGCTATGATGACGGTGAAGGTGTGGACGGCGTGACCTTGCAGTTGTTCACTCCAGGCCTTGATCCGCAGACGCAACTGCCGGTGGCCGCCACTGTCAGCGCCAATGGCGGCCGCTACAGCTTCACTCGCTTGCGGCCGGGCAGCTATTTCGTTTACATTCCAGGCGTGAATTTCGGCATCGGCGGCCCGCTCAACGGCCTGCTTTCCGTGGCTGATACCAACACGAGCTGGGCGGGCGATGACAACCAGGGCGAGGACGGCATCGATTCGCCCAATCCGCTTTCCAACGGCGTCTCCAGCCGCGAGTTCACCTCGCTGACCGGCGCTGCGCCTACGGATGCGACTACCGAACAAGGAGTGGGTGCGGCCGATGACAACAGCACGGAAGGGGACTTCGATGCCACCATCGACTTCGGCTTCTACGACAACAACACCCCTATCCTGGGCATTGGCAACGTGGTCTTCAACGACCTCAATCACAACGGCCACTACGAAGCTGGCGAAGGTGTGCCCGGCGTGCATGTGCGGCTCTTCCCCGCCAATGCCAATCCGCAGAGTGACACGCCCGCTTCCATCTCCATCACCGATGCGGATGGCAGCTACTTGTTAAGAACAAACGTGCCGGGCGATTACATCGTCTTCATCCCTTACACCGAGTTTGATGTGGGCGGTGCGCTGTTCGGCCTGATGTCGATTCCCAGCAACGGCACGGATGACGGCGTGGATGATAATGCCGATGAGAACGGTATTGATGCGGTGCATCCGAACATCACCGGCATTAGCTCCGCCGTCGTGCATCTCGCCCTCGGTACCGAACCCTTGGACGGCACGGCTGAAAGCGGTTTCAACGCGGACAGCGACAATGACGCTGACAGCAATTTCGACCTCACGATCGACTTCGGTTTCGACCACATTTGCCCCACCATGGTCATCAGCCCGGCGACTCTGCCCGGTGTGACCAAGGAGGAAGGCTATCCGCAAGTGCTGAGCACCACCAGCGGCTACGGCCCCTACACCTGGGAGATCACCGGCGGTGCTCCGCCGGAGGGTCTCGTACTCAGTCCTACCGGCCAGTTCCTTGGCACCGCCACGGATGTGGGCGTGTACAACTTCAGCGTGCAGGTGACGGATGCCACCGGCTGTACCGGCACGGCGAACTATCAGGTGACCGTCTCGCCCATCCCCACCGTGGGCCTGGGCAACTGCGTCTATCTGGATGTGAACCACAACGGCGTGAACGATGGCAATGAAGGCCTCGCGGATGTGGAGTTGGAGCTTTTCCGTGCTGGTCAGGACCCGCTCATCGACGGCCCGCTCGCTGAAGTGGATACCGATGCCACCGGCCGCTACAGCTTTGAAGGGCTCACCCCCGGCGATTACTTCCTCTACATCCCGCCCACCGAATTCGCCGTCGGCAGGCCGCTCTATGGCTGCCTCTCCGTGCCCGGTGCCGCTGCTGACAACGGCGTTGATGACAACCTGCCGGGCAATGACAATGGCATCGACAACGCTCAACCGGAACTTAACGGCCTCTTCTCCAATGCCATGCATCTGGCACTCGGCACCGAGCCCACGGACGGCTCCACGGAAACCGGTTTTGACGTCACGCATGACAATGCCAATGGCAACGATTCGAACTTCGATGCCACCATTGATTTCGGCTTCCAGGCCTCCTGCCCCACCATGGTCGTCACTCCCTCCACGCTGCCCTCGGCCACGGAAGGCAACGCTTACAACCAGGCGCTCCAGGCCACCGGCGGCGTGGCCCCGGTCACCTTCTCCGTCACCAACGGCATCCTGCCTTCCGGCATCTCCGTTTCCACCCTGGGAGTGATCGCCGGCACACCGGAAAACCAGGGCGCGTACGCCTTCACCATCCGCGCCACCGATGCCAATGGCTGCTCCACCGATGTGCCCTCATCGCTCGTTGTCGGGGCCCGGCTCGCGGTCGGTAACCTGGTCTTCTTTGATGCCAATGCCAACGGCCACGCCGATGCGGGCGAAGGCATCGACGGCGTCACCGTGCAACTCTACCGCAGCACTGATACGCCCGGCACCAGCACGCCGCTGGCCACCGCCACCACGGCGAATGGCGGCCGCTACCTGATCGATGGACTCGGCTCAGGGCAGTACATCCTGTTCATCCCCAAGGCCATGTTCGCCACGGGTGCACCGCTGGTTAACATGAAGTCCGTGCCCGGTGCCATGAGCTCGGGTGATGATAACGCCGGGGAGCGCGGTGTGGACAATGCGGTGCCCGCGACCAATGGCATCGCCACGGCTGTCTTCAGCCTCGCCACCGGCAGCGCTCCGACCATTGACGACAGTGAAACCGGCACCGATGAAGCCAGCGATGATGCCCGTGATTCCGACATCGATCTCACTCAGGACTTCGGCTTTGTGGATGTGAATGCACGGCCCGCCACCTTCACCGCCTGGGCCGGTATCAAAGGCCTCTCCGGCGGCAACGCCCAGCCCACGGCGAATCCGGACGGCGATGCGTATAACAACCTGATCGAATACTCCCTGGGCCTCAGCCCCACCAGCGGGGCGGATGACATCGGCGCGGTGTTCAGTGTGATACACAATGTGAGCGGTGGTGTGGACGTGCGCCTGCGCCGCCGTCACGGCAGCCAGGCTGATCTGACCTACACCATCGAGCTGCTGCCGAAGCTGCTCAACGCCACCTGGAGCACGACTTCCACCTCGCCCTCGATCACCAATAACGCCGACGGCAGCGAGACGCTCAACTTCGCCAGCATCAGCAATGATCTCGCGCTGGCAGGCGGTACTGATGGCTTTGTGCGCATCCGCGTTTCGCTTGATGCCAATCACGACACCATTGCCGAAGCCACCGCCACCTCCATCATCCTGGGCTGGCAGCGCCGCGCGCTCGGCTTGCAAAACCAGACCTATGCCGTGCCCTATGCCGCCACCGCTGTCTTCACCGGCACGATCGGCACCGTCACCGGCAACACCATCGACCTCACCGCTGCTGCTGGCGGCACTAACCTAACAACTCTCTTCGTTACCGGTAAGGAGTACTACATCGAGGCCATGAACGGCACCCAGCAGGGCCACCGCTGGGAGATCAGCGAAGCCTCCAGCACCGCCACCACTCTTGTGCTTGATCCCACACAGGCCCGCAGCACCCGCACCACCGTTCCCGCCAGCCTCGCGGGCACCCTCGTCGCCCTGCGCCGCCACTGGTGCGTATCCGATCTCTTCCCGCCCGCCGACTATCACGCCACCAACAGCGCCACCACCGCCGACCAAGTGCTCCTCTGGGACCCTGCCACCAGCGGCTACGTCACTCTTTGGCTGGCCAATTACTTCGGCCAGTCGCACTGGCATCAGGTCGGCGTCGCCGCACTCAATACCACCGAAGACAACCGCGTTCTCACGCCCGTGGACGGCTTCTTTGCCCGGCCCCGCGTCGGTGCCGTCACTGCCTTTGCCACCGGCCAGTTGCGCACCTGGCAGTTCGCCATGCCCTTGCAACTCGGCACCAATTTTGTCGGCAATCCCTTTCCCATTGCGCAGAGTCCGGTCGAGCGCGTGATGACCACCGCCAACACCTTCACCGGCAAGACCAATCCCGGGCTGTCTGACCGCATCTACTTCTGGAACGGCGATACCGACAGCACCGCCACTGGCTACACCACTTACCATCTGCTGAAGTCCAGCACCCTGGAGATTTGGAAGGTCGTCGGCAGCACCGATCTGAGCACCAATCTGGGCCTGCAAAAGCTCTTCCTCAACGCCCGCGCCGGCTTCATCAACAGCATCATCGGCCAGCCTGATTGGATGATCCCGGCTCCTGCGGTGCCGTAGAAAGAAAGTGGCTGCGGCTTTAGCCGCATCAGGCAAGGCTCCATGCCTGATCCTGATTCGGCTAAAGCCGAAACCACTTTCTCAATGATGATGCCCGCCGGAAGCCAAGGCCGACCATCCCTGCCAGCCCATGAACACTGCCAGCACGGCCATCAGAGCGCATGAGACATAGGGCGCGCGGCGCAGCTTGTCGCCGAGGCCGCTGAACCTCTTCTGCGCGTGCCCCAGGCTCCAGGCGGCGGCGGCACCGACCGACACCATGGTGAGCGCGAGGCCGAAGCTGAAGGCTCCCACGACGGCGAAGCCCAGGGCGGCGCGCTTCAGTTGCAAACACAGCAGCAGGATGGTGAAGGCGGCGGGGCAGGGCATCAGCCCGCCTGTGATACCAAATAGGACGATTTGGGATGTCGTCACCGTGCGGTTGGTGAAGCGCCGGGCGATGTCTTCGGCGTGGTAGCGCTCGTGCGCATCCTGGTACTCCACGGATGCCGCGGCGGCCGCGACTTCCGCCGTTTCCACGGGCTTGGGCACCTGGGCTTCATCGCCGAAGGGAACCCGGAACACATGCGCGTGATCGGCATGGCCCATGGTGACGACGGCGAGGAAATGATGCGGCTCGGGCAGGATGGCGGTGGCCTCCCAAAAGGTGTCGCGGGCCTCGAATTGAAAGAGCTGGCTGGCACCGTCGAGACGCACCGTTTCAATGGTGAGGCGGGTGCGTTTCGCGAGCGACGTGGGCGTTCCGCCGGCGGTGCACGGGAAGATGCGGAACCGCGCATCGCCTTCCTTGGCCACGGCGATTTCCAGCCAGCCGTGACCGGTATCCAGCAAGGTGCCGCCATGCGGACCTCGCGGAGGCCCAGCGGCTTTGCGGGCGAAACGGGCAGGCACGATGAGGCCCTGCGGCAGCTCGATCTCATGCATGGTCGCATCGGAGGGCGGCGCTGCGGGCTCATCGTGGGAATGATGCTCGTGATGATGGTCTTCGGCCTCGCGCACCTCGCGGCGCGTGCGCATGAACATCCATGCGGACAGCCCCAGGATCAGCACGGCGGACCCGATTTGCAGATAAGGCTCCACCGTTTCCGCATCGAACCGGTTGCCATAATGCAGGGCCACGGCGGCGAGAATCCAGATGATAAGCGAGTGCGAGAGCGCGGCGGACAAACCCAGCAGCACGGCCTGCGCCACGGTCCCGCGCACGGCGATGATGAAGGCGGCCATCATGGTCTTCGAATGCCCCGGCTCCAGCCCATGCAGCGCGCCTACCAGGATGGCAACGGGCACATAAAGCCAGGCGTGGCCGCTGTCGAGGTACTGGGTGAAGGAGGTCATGTGATGAAGGTAGGCGGCATCTGCCGTTCAATGTACGCACGCTAGGCAGGGCATGGTTCATGGCAATGACCATGCGCGAGTTCTCGATGGCGGCGGGTGGCGCGCCCTTTGTCCGCAAGACAACGATTGCCTTCCTTGCCCGTCAGGGCTCTGTTGGTCGCCGCCGTGCCCATCCTGCCTGCCCTCCCTGTCGATTCGCCCTTGCACCGTCCCCTTTCCGGGGTGCCGGGGCTGCTGCCAGCGGCACTGAAAAACCTCACCAAAGAGGGGGTGGAAACCGTGGCCGATGTGCTTTCCATGCTGCCGTTTCGTCACGAAGACCGGCAGCGCATGGAGGGCCAGACCTTCCAGCCTTCGGAGGTGCCGAGCTGCCACCGCGTGCTGGTCACGAAGACCGGCGTACGCTACTTCGGCAGCCGACGCGGCGGGGGCAATTTCGAGGCCGCCGTGCAGCACATTGACGCCAATGCTTTGGGCCAATCGCTCACGCTTCGCTGGTGGAACATGCCCTTCATGGCACGCGCCATCGCCGAGGGCCAGGAGCTGATCATTCACGGCAAGATCAAGGAGTTTAAGGGCAAGCTCTCCATGGATCACCCGGAATACGAGGTGCTGAAGGGCGGCGATGACGACGAGGCGGTGACCATTCACGCCGGGCGCATCACGCCCATCTACCGGTTGCGCGGCGGGCTCACGCAAAAGGCGGTGCGCGCGGCAGCATGGCATTCGTTGCAGGCCATGCCGGAGCCCATGGTGGCGGACATTCTGCCTGCGCCGAAAGCCGAGGGTGAATTCGCCGGATGGGCAAGGTCGAAGGCGCTGCGCGAGGCGCATTTCCCCACCTCGATGGAGACCCTGGAGCAGGCGCGGCGCTATCTCGCGCTGGAGGAGTTTTATCTTTACCAACTGCGCGTGGTGCGGCGCAGGCGCGATGTGCTGGCCAGTGGTGGCCGCGTGTTGAAAGGCGACGGGCGGCTGGTGGCTTCCTTCCTCAAGGAGCTGCCCTTTGCCCTTACCGAAGCGCAGCGCCGTTGCGTGGCGGAGATCGCCAAAGACATGTCGCTCGGCTCGCCAATGAACCGCCTGCTGCACGGCGATGTGGGCAGCGGCAAGACGGTGGTGGCCTTCGCCGCCATGCTCACCGCCGTGGAAGCAGGCACGCAGGCCGCTCTGATGGCGCCCACCCAAATCCTGGCCGAGCAGCACGCGCGCAATGCCCGTCGCTGGCTTGAACCGCTAGGCCTGCGCGTGGCGCTGCTCACCGGCTCGAAGAAAGAAGACGGCAGCGGCATGGAGCTCTTCGATGCAGCGGGCAATGGTGTCTCACAGCGCGATGACGGAACGAAACCGCACATTCTTATCGGTACTCATGCGCTGCTGCATGATGCCTCGCTGGTGCACGACCTGGGGCTGGCGGTGATCGATGAACAGCACAAATTTGGCGTGGCCCAGCGCGCGAAATTGATCCAGCAAGGCACCATGCCGGATGTGCTGGTGATGACCGCCACGCCCATCCCGCGCACGCTCACACTTACCATTTACGGTGACCTAGACGTCTCCACCATTGATCAAAGGCCGCAGCAAGGTGTTAAAATCGTCACCAAGGTGCGGCCCAAGGGCAAGCTCGAAGATGCGGCGAAATTCCTCAAGGAACAGATCGAAGCGGGCCGCCAGGGCTACCTCGTTTTCCCCCTCATCGAGGAGAGCGACAAGCTGGATGCGGCGGGCGCGGTGAAGGGTCACAAGGAATGGACCAAGCTGCTCGCCCCGCACTCCGTGGGCCTGCTGCATGGCCGCATGAGCGCCGATGAAAAGGACGCGG
>JAQGPI010000238.1 GCA_028293175.1 Verrucomicrobiaceae bacterium
TCTCTCTGTTGGAACTCAGATAATCGGAAAGTGTAGATTGTTAACTTACTTTTGGTTGAAGCATTTTTCCTAGGATAAAGATTAACCTCCTTTTTGAGAGATCTCTTCATCAAGTTTAGGCGACGCTTCCGGCGTCTTTCCTCCTCTACCGAAACATTGGGCGTTTCTTTATCGTATGTACCATAAACCAACCGTGTTTCCCCCCCAAAATGCGTCGCGCTTACCTGTTTACATCTGCCTTTTCCCTCGCCATCGCTTCCCCCTCTCAAGGGGAGGAAAAGATCACCTATGCGGACCACGCCCGCGCGGTATTGGAAAACAAGTGCTTCTCCTGTCACAATCCGGACAAGAAGAAAGGCGACCTGGATCTAACGAGCTATGCCGGGACGATGGCGGGCGGCGGAGGTGGCGCAATTGTGGACCCTGGCAATCCCTCCGGCAGCAAGCTGATCAACACGATCACCAAGAAAGACGAGCCGTTCATGCCGCCAGAGGGTGCTCCCCTGCCAGCCAAGGACATCGAGCTGTTGCAAAAGTGG
Source organism: Verrucomicrobiaceae bacterium (assembly GCA_028293175.1). Lineage (GTDB taxonomy): Bacteria > Verrucomicrobiota > Verrucomicrobiia > Verrucomicrobiales > Verrucomicrobiaceae > CAINXC01. The sequence goes on from JAQGPI010000238.1 coordinate 540, forward strand.
ATCGCCGGTGGCGTGCTGGACACGGCATCGAGCGTGGCCAAAAAATCTAGCAAACCCAAGGTGGACCTCAATGTGGCATCGGGCACAGGCAAGCCGACCGGTCCCATAGCACGGCCTCAAGACGTCCTTTTAGAGCCTGTAGTTGTGACTCCGCACACCACAGCAGTCACAGCCATGGCTGCCAGCCCGTGGACTTCTCTAGTGGCCTTTGCCAGCCCCAAGCAGGTCTTGCTTTATGACACCGATACGAAGCAACTGGCTGGCGTGTTCCCGTATGTGGAAGGCTATGGGCGCTCGCTAAAATTCAGCCGCAGTGGCTCCCTGCTCGTCATGGGCGGCGGCCGCGGGGGCAAGATGGGCCAGGCGGTGGTCTGGGATGTCAAGACAGGCAAGCGCGTGGCGGAAATCGGCAAGGAATTCGATTCTGTCATGTCTGCCGATATCACGCCCGATCACAGCAAGGTGGTCATTGGCAGCCCCTCCAAGAAGGTGAAGGTCTTCGATGTCGCCACCGGTGAGGAGCTTTATACCATTTCCAAGCATACGGACTGGGTGCTGGCTACGCAGTTCAGCCCGGATGGCATCCTACTGGCCACAGCTGACCGCAATGGCAACGTGTTTGTCTGGGAAGCAGCCAATGGCGGTGAATTCTTTCTCCTGGGCCAGCACAAGGCGGGTGCTTGTACGGACGTCTCCTGGCGAAGTGACTCGAACGTACTCGCCTCGTGCAGCCGCGATGGCAGCATCATCCTCTGGGAGATGAACGAGGGCAAGCAACTCAAGACTTGGACTGCTCACGGTTCGGGAGTGGAGTCAGTCAGCTTTACTCCTGATGGCAAGTTGCTTTCCTGTGGTCAGGACGGAGCAGTGGCTCTTTGGGACATCAATGGCACTAAGCTGGCTGACCTGCCCAATCAGGGCGATGTAGCGACTAAAGTGACAGCCCTGGCCGATGGCAAGACTTGTGCGGTGGCCAACTGGCGTGGCGAGGTCAAGCTGCTCAATTTTGAAAAGAAGGCGGAATACGGTGCGCTCACCAGCAATCCGGCCAAAATTGACCAGCGCATTGTGCAGACCGAGCAGCGCATAGGCGAGCTTAACGGCAAGATCAAACCCTCCCAAGATGCCGTGGCCAAGGCCGATGCGGATGCCAAGACGCTCGACGCCGCACTGGCGAAGCTGAAGGGCGACGCAGCCGCGAATGACGCGCGCAAGAACGCCCTTCCTAATGAAATCAAGGCCACTGAAGCCCAGCTCGCAGCGGCCCGGGCGCAGCGGGAAAAGCTTGGCAAGGACAAGGACATCCGCATTGGTGAGATCCAGCAGTTCAACAAGCGGCAGGAGAAGATCAAGGATCTGGAAAAGCAGCTCGCCGGTGTGGCTGCGGAAGCCGCTAAGGCGGCTACCGCCGATCAGGCGCTGACGGCTTTGAAGGGGCAGTTAGAAGCGGCAAAGAAGCAGCTGGTTTCCAAGCCGGGCGACGCAGCCCTGCAGGCAAGCGTCAAGGATGTGGAGGCCAAGGTCGCCGCAGCGGCAGCCGCGCAGGCAAAGCTGGCACCGGTCAAGCAGCAAGCCGACCAGTGGGCGGCCAGCCTTGCTCAGCTCAAAAAGGAAGCCGGCAGGGCCCCTGCTCCCGCAGCAGATCTGGATAAGGCGATTGTCGAAGCAGAAACCAAGATCAAAGCCACCAAGGAACTGCTTGTCGCTAAAAACGCCGAAGTGCCCAACGTGGATAAGGCAGGAAAAAATTATCCTGCGGTGATCAAGGATGCCGAGGCCAAGGCCGCGAAGGGCCATGAAGCACTCGTTGCCGCCCAAGCTGCCGCCAAGGCAGTGACGGACGAACTTGCGCTCGCGCAGAAGCTCGTGCCAAGTCTGAAGGCGGCCCAGTTCAACGTAGGCCTTTTAAGCGAGAAGGATGCACTGGCCAAGCTGGAATCTGACCTCCAAGCCTACACCGATGCGGTAAAGGATAATGAAGAAGGCAAGATCGCCGCCGCCAAGCGCATCGAAGACAGCAAGAAGTCCATCGCTGATGCCATCGCGGCCATTCCCGGGCTGGAGGCGGCCTCCGCTAAGCAGACACTGGAACTGGAGCCGTTCGAAAAAAGCTTTACTGCTGTTAAAGCCGCCAATGATGCGGCGGCCGCAAAGGTGGCCGAGCAGAAGCAGGCTCTCGCCGCTAAGGAGGCCGAAGCAGCCGCTCTTGCGAAGGCCAAGGATGACGGTATCGCCGCAGCCAAAGCCGCTGTCGATGCCCTGAACAAGGAGCTTCCCGGTCATCGAAAAGCAGTGGCTGATGCCACGGCCAAGCTTGCAGCCCCTTCCAAGCTTGTGGACGAACGCAAGGCGACGGTGGCGAAGCTCACCACCGAGGTCGCTCAAGCCAAGGAAGCGGAGACAGCCGCAAAGGCTTTGGCGACGCAAAAAGAGGCCGAACTGAAGACCTTAGAAGAAGCATATGTCAAAACCCGTGCGGATGGTGAAGCAGCTCAGAAGGAGCTTCCGCTGAAAAAGCAAGTGGCGGAACAGGCTGAAGCCAAGGCGCAGGCCGCTAAGAATGCCATGACGGCAGCCGAAAAGGCGCTTGGCGCCGCAAAGCAGGCCAACAAGCCGGAGGCGGCAGACATTGAAAAATCCCTGGTTGACCTGCGGGCGAAACTAACGGCTGCTGAAGCTGAAACCGCTGCATCGAAAACAGCCGTGCAGGCGATTGAGGCGCGGAAGAGCGCCGTTGTCGCCGCCCAGCAGGTGCTTGCCGCGGCCCGCATCGCTGGGACAAAGACCAAGCAGGGTCTGACGAATGCGCAGGCCTTGTCCGCCACCAAAATCCGCAATCTTGAAGAAGGCGCGAAGAAGCAGGCGAATGCGGAAAAGAGCGCCGCACCCATAGTGGCCGCGCATAAAACCGCCAGCGACAAGCACGCCGGTGCGCAAAAGGCACTGGCTGAAAAGCAAGCCGCTCCTGCTGCGCTTCAGAAGGATTTCGAAGCCAAGGTGGCACCGGTGAATGCTGCCATTGCCCAGATCAAGCAGGCCCTGGTGCCGCTGGAGAAGGCGCTCGCCGATGCCACAGCCAAAACTGCCGCTGAGCAGAAGCCGCTCGATGCCAAGCGCGCCGAAGTAGGCAAGGCCCAGCAGGCCGTGACGGACACAAAGGGCCGCAAGGAGCAGAGCGAAAAGACCATCGCAGCCGCTACCAAGGAAATTCCAGAGCGTGAAAAGAATCTGGCTGAAGCAAAGGCAGAGCTAGCCAAGCTCCAGCCGCTGCTTGAGCCTCAGCGCACCAAGGTCAAACAGATGACCGAGCGCTACGTCGCCTTGTTGCCCAAGTAACACCGTTTCAGAACTTGAGTGCCGTAGCGTAAGATCTAAGGTTATAGCCTAATATATTGCAGCTATAAAAAAGAGCGCGGAGGAACCTTTTTTCGGTGTCCGCCGCAGTGTTTTTGAAACTGTCCCTTACCCTACGATAGGCCTTCAGGTTTGGTGAGGGTGGTGGCGACCAGGCAGGATCTGTGCTACGGGAAGCGCCGCCCCATCGAAGACATCGTCGGAAGACCGTGCGCATGTGGGCATCACCCACCGCTGTTGTTATGTTCCGCGCCACCTGTCTTCTTGCTGCCACCGTGCTCACAAGTCTTGCGATTGCCACCATGGCCAGCGCAGATGATACGATCCCGCCGACACTCGACATCCAGCAGACCTGGATCGAAAAAGTGGGAACGACTTACCACTTCAAGATGCTGCTCGATCCACGGGACAATGTGGGCATCGACAAGGTGGAGTTCCGTTCCGCGCTTAATACCACGGCAGCAATACCAGCCGCCACAGCCTGGTCACAATATGCCTGGAATCCCTCGCAGTATGGCCGCGTGTTTGACCTGGGTTTTAACTGTTCTGCCATTGTGATTGACGTGCGCGCCAAAGATGCCGCAGGCAACGTTTCCGCAGGCCAGACCCGCACCTTCAAGGCCCCCTTTCCTCTCGGCACCGCCCCCAACTTGGACGCCAATTTCGCCCAGCCGGGAAGAGCCACCAATGACACAGGCTCTACCATGGACTGCAAGGGCCTGTTCACAGCCGACTTCGATGGCCAGGGCCGTGACGATGTGATGGAGGTGGACAATTCCACGGACACCGTAAGCGTGCGACGCCAGAAGGCTGATGGGAGCTTCACCGTCGATTCCTTCCAGCTTCCCACCGGCGATGTGCAGGACAGCGCCATTGGGGACTTTGACAAAGACGGCAAAATGGACCTCGCGGTGGTGGTGAACCACGATGTGATGATCTATCACAACGACG
>JAQGPI010000285.1 GCA_028293175.1 Verrucomicrobiaceae bacterium
AAGAGCGCGACGATCTTGCCAACAAGGTGAACGAGGTTACGGTCATATACAATGCTCTGCTCAAAAAGCAGGGAGGCGATTGAAATCGAGGAGTCGGAGCCCAGGCTTCTCCATTAAATCACTCGCACGCATTACCTCTTTCCCATGATTCGCCCCGTCCTCTCCGTCATCGCAGCCGCCTCGCTTTGGGCGGTTATACCGAACTTTGTGGCGATGGGTTTCACCCATATTCTTCCAAGCGGACTCGACCATATTCTTTTCATCCTGGGGCTGTTCTTCATAGCGCGGGATAAGTTCACGCTCTTGGTTCAAATCACGCTCTTCACCATCGCGCATTCGCTCACGCTTGGCCTGTCCATGTATGGCCTCATCTCCCTTCCCACGCAATGGGTAGAGGTAGCCATCGCCCTTAGCATCTCCTTCATCGCGGTCGAAAATCTGTTCACGGACCGTCTCAGCCGCTGGCGGCCCTGGATGGTTTTTAGCTTTGGCCTAGTGCATGGTATGGGCTTTGCCCACACCTTTGAAGATGCGCCTGTGGATGCCGCAACCTTCCTGCCCGCCCTGTTCAGCTTCAATCTTGGCATCGAGCTGGGTCAGCTCGCCGTGATCGGCGTTGCCTTTGCCATGGCGGCCGTCTGGTGGAAACGCGACTGGTATCGCATGGCCATCGCCCGCCCCGCCTCGGCGTTGATTGCAATGACGGGGCTGTATTGGGCCGTCGAGAGGAGCTGGTAAAAAGCCCGGAACCTTTCAGTCCCGGGCTACAATCAACGGACGGATCTCGGTAGCCGAAAATCCTTATCTGCCAAGAAGCTCGTCGATCTGCTCGCGGGTCTTGCCCAGCTTCTTTTGCAGACGGCCTTTGAGTTCTTCCTCCTTGCCCTCTTGATACATCAGATCGTCATCGGTGAGGTCTGCGTACTGCTGCTTCAGCTTGCCCTTCACCTGGTTCCAGTTGCCTTTCCAAGTAAGATTATCGGGCGATCCAGCGACAGCGTCACGGGCTTCCCGTGCATCGGCCTTGGCCTCCTTCACTTCCTGCCGGACCTCGGCACGGCTCTTTTCTGAGGGTGTTCTGTCGCAACTAATAAGGGCGGCTGCGGTGAGGGCTAGGAGGAATATGGATGTTTTCATAGTGTAGGAGGCAATGATATTGAACAGCCATTCCTCTTGATGAGTCACGGTCTGCTAACACGGACGTTACGGGGCGCCCTTTCTATAGCTATGGGGTCATACCCTACCGTATCACAGTGTACGCGTTGAATCTGCCTCAGACGCATGGTTGACTTGGCTTGAGCCGAATCGCAAGCCAGTGCGCTTCTTCGATACTGAGTATCACACTCCGGCCTTCGACCACTTGCCATAAAGCTTCGCCAATGCCGCCGGGCTGTTGTGCAAGGTTGCCTCGAATAGCACTTTGGCCACATCCATCCGCGAGATTTTAACTCCCGCCACAAGGTCCGCATCGCTGGCCGTGCGTAGCTGCGCAACGGTCTTCACAGCCAGCAGCAAAGGCAGTGCGGTAGCGTAGCGAAGCTTCGCGTGCTTGAGGTTCTGCACATAGAGAATGGCTTCGCCCAGCAAGGATTCGCAGCGCTGCAACCATGCGGTCCAGACGGGCCGGAGCACGGCTGGATTGGCTTGAATCTGGTCAAGGCTAATGCCGAGCGGCAGCCACTCTTCCTCCGGTAGATAGCAACGGCCCAGGCGAGCATCTTTTCCCAGATCGCGCAAGATGTTCACCAGTTGCAAGCCTTTGCCAAAAGCAATGCCCCAGGCGCTGGCCTGCTCCAAAGTAACTCCCGGAGTAAAGGCATCGGGCAATTCAGAAAAGCACAGTTTCGTCCAGAATTCGCCCACGCAGCCTGCGACGAGATAAGTGTACTTGTCCAACTCCTGACCTGTGTGAAGGGAATGAAAACTGCCCTCACCAGGGAAGCGCTGAATGTCCAGTTGCTGGCCGTGTATGATAGGCTGTAATACATCACGGATCGCGCTGAGCGGTGCACCGTTCATGGTGTGCAGCCAGGCGATGGCATCCTGCACACGCTGCATGAGCGTTGCTTCCGCCGCATCTTCTTGGAGCGGGCCGAAGTCAGTCGCAAGCGTCCTGGCCAGTGACTGCACAGCAGTCTCATCATCCGCCGTCGATTGGATGATGGTGCCAAACCGGCTGAGGCAATCCATGCGAGTCGCGGCGGGAACCTCCGCTGTGTCAGCCATTGTATCCGCCGTGCGCGCCAGCAGGTAAGCGAGCGAAATAGGCTCACGCAGTTCACGCGGCAGGGCCTTGAGTGTCAGATAAAAAGAACGGGAGACTGAGGACAGCAGCTTGCCGCCCAGTTCTTTTTCGTGATGAGATTCGTCTGATATCACTGAGCGTTTGTTCGTGTTCCGTTTCCGGTTTTCCGTGGCAGGGTGCTTCATGCCATGCGCCGCGCGGATTGCCAGCCGGAACACGGAAAACGACCAACGAGCCAACGTCATCAGTGATCGAGCATCTTTACATCCACATTCCCTTCTGTCACCGCATCTGCCCTTACTGCGCCTTCTACAAGCACCAGCATGGCGGCACGGACTTCACGGCGTTCGTGAATGCAGTGGTGACCGAGGCTAGGATGCAGGCCGAGCGTGTGCCCATGGCGTTGAAGACGGTGTACTTCGGCGGCGGCACGCCCACGGCCTTGAGCGAAACGCATTTAGAGCGCCTGCTCGCCGGTCTGGATGAGGTGCTGGATTTGAGCCACCTCGAGGAATTCGGCATGGAGGCCAATCCCATGACCGTGACGCCATCCAAAGCGGCAATGATGAAGCGCCAGGGCCTTTCCAGGATCAGCCTCGGCGTTCAGGCCTGGGATGAGGAAACGCTGAAAACGCTGGGCCGTGACCATTCGCCCGCGCACGCCAAAGAGACGTTTCTCACGCTACGCGAGGCGGGCTTCGACAGTCTCAACATCGACCTCATGTTCTCCGTGCCCGGCCAGCCGATGACAGCCTGGAGACACACACTAGAAACGGCTCTGGAGCTGAATCCCGAACACATCTCCGCCTACAATCTGAACTATGAGGAGGACACGGCGTTCTTTGAAAAACTGGCCAAGGGCGAGTACCGCGAAAATCCAGAACGCGACACGGAGTACTTCTACCATGCGCTGGACACGCTGGAGACGGGTGGTTTCCAGCATTACGAGATCAGCAACTACGCCAAGCCCGGCCATCAATCGGCCCACAACGCCGCCTATTGGTTTGGCAAAGACTACATCGGTCTTGGTCCCAGCGCCTTTTCGACGCAGGGGCTCACTCGCTGGCGAAACCTGCCTGATACCGAGCGGTACATTCATGCGATCAAAGAAGGCATCTTGCCCAAGCAGGACGCCGAACTGCTCACGGAGGGCCAGCACCACATTGAACGTGTGGCCTTGGAGCTGCGGACCGCGCGCGGTGTTTCCATCGAGCGGTTGGGAGCCGTGCCAGAGCGCACCCTCCAAACCTTGACCGAAGAATCGCTGGTGGTGATCGAAGACGGCTTTGTCAAACTCACCCGCCAGGGCAAACCCCTTGCAGACTCGGTGGCTGGGGAGCTGTTGGTCTAACAAGAGGAAAGCAAGAAACGCCCCACCTTTGACAGGGGATGGCGAGTCGAACACCGCTGAGATCAGGTAGCTTGGTGGAATGAAACTATCGTTCTACCTGTTATCCCTGATAGCCATCGCAGCCAGCCATCCCGCCTTCTCCGCAGATCCGCCAGTGGATTTCGAGCGTCAGATCAAGCCTGTCATCGCTGACCGTTGCGTGGAATGTCACAACTCAGAAAACCTGATGGGCGGCCTAAGTTTGGAAAATCATGAGCATGCGATGCGCGAACGCAAACAAGGCGCGGTGATCGTGCCGAAGGTACCCGGAAAGAGCCTGCTTTACGTTACGCTCACGCTGCCCGTGAGGGACAACAAAGCCATGCCCGCAACGGCGCATAGGCTTCCGCATGATGAGATTGAAGCCATTCGCCACTGGATCCTGGAAGGGGCTACATGGCCGGACGGCAAGGTGGGAGAAATCGCTCCCAGGAGGGGAAGGGCCGGGAACAGGTGATTTACAAGCCCCGCCGGTCATCGGGATCTGGGCAGATCCCCGCGCGGCTTGAGCGGGAGGTTGCCTTCGGGTATTTTGGCTCCCGCTAGAATCCAATTCCGCAAAACGCGAACTTCCGATTTGCTGATGGCGTGGCCGGTGGGCGGCATGGCACCCCACGTAGTATCAGGAAAGCTGGTGACTTGGAAAAACCGGCTCTGCTCAGGATGGCCTGGAATGATCCACTTGCCGGGGCCAATGAGACCCGCGAGTGATCGCGTGCTGGTGATTGGCGGCATTTCCGGCAGATGGTTGTCGCCGTGGCAATGGACACAGTTCGTCTCCAACACCTCGCGTACCGGCGCGAATGCCCTTTCGTCTCCGGAGCCTGAGGGAAGAACTGTGGAACAACTACCCGCCAGGATGGCAAAGGCTCCGCCGAAAAGAGAATACAGTAGAGGTCTCATCATTTAATCAGCATACCGAAGCCCAACTGAATAACGATGGGAATCGTACGGCGTGAATTGCGCGCTCATAGTTATGAGCAACTACGGCATCAGTAGCTCAGACACGTCACCAAGACCTCGCGCTGGCCGTTTTACTTGGAAAGTCGCCATCCCTGCCGCCTGCGCGCCGCCGATGTCCGCGTTCAAATCGTCGCCTATGTGCAGGCACTCCGCGGGCGTGGCCTTAGCCATTGTCAGTGCCGCCTCGAAGATCCGTGGATGTGGTTTCGAGGCTCCCACCTCGCTCGAAATGATCATCCCATCGAAATAGCAATCCAGATTATGCCCAGCTAAAACCCGACGCAGCCGCTTGTCGAAATTCGACAGAACGAACATTCGGCAACGGCCAAGCAAAGCCTCCAGCGTGGGCCGCACATCGTCAAAAACCAGCCATGTCTCTGGATCGGCAAAGTGATCGTAGAGCTGGGCAAAGACCGGCTCCAGCTCCGCCGAAGACAAGGTGCGGCCCAAAACTTGAGCGAAAGAGTCGGCGACCAATTGCCGCCACCAAAACCGGTCATCGTCCTCTGGCACTCCAAGGTGAACTGGAGCAGGCAAGCGTTTCCAGGCACTACGGAAAGCGTGGTCCATGGCTGCGGCTTCCAACGCCAACCCGTGCTCCAGCGCAATTGCAGCGTAAGCCTCTCCCACCGGCTGGCGGAGGTGAATGAGCGTTCCTGCGGCATCGAAAAAGACGGTTTTCACGGCCATAAGATATTAGCTAGGGATGCGGGCGATTTACTATGACTGTCAAAGCTTTTTCTGCTTGCTGGTTGGCCATGTAAGGATAGCTTAACGACCTTTCCATCCCCGGGCATCTTCTAGCCGGGGAAACCAGTCTCGTGTGAGGGTGGGCCTTGGCCCGCCCTTTTGCGTCTGGGGATAAGCACTTTTCTTTCGCACCATGATCTCCGAACTCAAAGCCCTCTTCGAATACTACGAAAAAGAAAAAGGCATCGACCGCAATAAGATGGTCGAGGCCTTGAGCCAGGCTTTGCTTGCTGCGTCGAAGAAGAGCATCGGACCTGCTCGAGAACTGCGCATCGAAATTGATCCGGACAAGGGCTCGATCAAGGCTTGGGCTAGGCTCATCGCCGTTGAAAAAGTGGAGAATCCATGGGAGCAGCTCGCGCTGAAGACCGCCCGCAAGCTCAAGCCTACGGCTGAACTCGGCGACGAGATCGATGTGGAAGTCACTCCGCAAAACATGGGCCGTATTGCCGCGCAAACGGCGAAGCAGACCATGTTGCAGCGCCTGCGTCAGGCTGAAAAAGAGAACCTGTACGAAGAGTTCAAGGACCGCACTGGCGATGTCGTTAGTGGCGTAATCCGTCGCTTTGACAAGAGCGACGTGGTCGTTGATCTCGGCAAGTTTGAAGGTAGCATGCCCTCTAAGGAGCGCGTCTCCACTGAAGATTATACCGTCGGTGACCGCATGCGTTTCTACGTGAAAGCCGTGGAAAAAGACGGCACTCGTGGTCCAGAGATCGTCCTCTCCCGCGCCCATCCCAATTTTGTCCGTCGCCTCTTCGAATTTGAAGTCAGTGAAATCTCCGACCGCACGGTCGAGATCGTTAGCATTTCCCGTGAGGCCGGCTACCGTACCAAGGTCGCTGTTCACAGCGCCGACGACAAGGTCGACCCCGTGGGCGCCTGCGTGGGCCTGCGTGGTGCACGAGTGAAGAACATTGTCCGTGAACTCAACAACGAGAAGGTGGATATCATCCGCTGGTCCTCCGACGCCGCTGAGTTCATCCGTGAAGCCCTGAAGCCTATCAAGTTGCTGTCCATCAAGGTGGATGCTGAGCGCAAGTCCGCGCACCTGACCGTCTCCGAAGAAGACCTATCGAAGGCCATCGGTCGTCGCGGCCAGAATGCCCGCCTTACCTCACGTCTGGTGAGCATGGACCTCGTGATTGAGAAGGATGAAACCGCCGCCGAAGTGTTTGCCGCCCAGATTGGTGGCGCTGCCTCGGTGCTGATGAAGAATTTTGAAATTGACGCCGCCACCGCTGAATTGCTGGTGAAGGGCGGTCTTGGCGACATGCGTTCCTACGACGGCGTAGGCGAGGAGGACATCGCAGAGATTGTGGGTGAACCGGAAGTCGCCGCACGGATCTTTGCAAAACTGCAATCTCAGGGCTAGTAGTCCTCAGACCTCTCAGATTCGTACGTTCATACTAACGCCATTCCAACCCGACTCCCCGTTTCCCTTTTTTCCCCACACATGCCACCCCGATCCAGTACGCCCAAGAGCACAAGCACACCTAAAGCTGCGGAGACGCCCGCAGCACCGGAAACGGCTGCGCCAGAGAAGGCCGCCCCCAAAGTCTTGTCTCTGATCGAGGATGCCGTGCCCAAGACCCGCGCCGGACGGCGGAACGCCAATCCCTTGACGCCCTTGGGTGCCAAGCCGGTGGTGAAGAAAGAGGCTGAAGTCGATCCGAATCTTCCCGTTAAAAAGACGTTGGACCAGGAGAAGGCCTCCGCCCTGTCGCTGTTTGATGAAGAGAAGAAGCCACGCCGCCGCGATCCAGGTGCTGCTTCTGTCTCGGCCCTGCCACCCATCTCTTTGTTGAATCAACCGCCGCCACCTCCCGTGGTCGTGGCTCCGCCCCCACCCGCTCCCGAGCCTGTGGTTGTGGCCTCCGAAGATGTAGATCCAGTGCAGAAGATCCTGCATTTGAAGCCCCCGATCATTATCAAGGATCTGGCCGAAAAGATGGGCCTCAAGCCCTTTAAGATCATTTCGGACCTCATCTCCTTCAAGGTCTTCACGACAGCCGACAAGGCGATCGACATTGAGATCGCGGAAAAGGTCTGCGAGAAACACGGCTGGAAGCTTGAGCGCGAGAAGCGTGAAAAAGGCGCTGGCGTGCACAAGGTCGAGGAAATCATCGAAGAACCGAAGGCCGTCGCTCCCGATAAGGAGCCTGAGGACGTCCTCGAGTTTCGCGCCCCGATCATCACGTTCATGGGTCACGTTGACCATGGCAAGACCTCCCTTCTGGATGCCGTGCGCAAGACCAGCGTCACCGCCGGTGAAGCCGGTGGCATCACGCAGCACATTGGTGCGTATAGCGTGATACACGGCGGCAAGCCCATCACTTTCATTGATACCCCTGGTCACGCCGCCTTCTCAGGCATGCGTGCGCGTGGTGCCAACGTCACGGACATTGTCGTGCTCGTCATCGCTGCTGATGACGGCATCATGCCGCAGACCCGCGAGGCGCTCAGCCACGCCAAGGCCGCCAAGGTCCAGCTCATGGTCGCTATTAACAAGTGCGACCTGCCCACCGCCAATGTGATGCGCGTAAAGGGCCAGCTTCAGGAAATCGGCCTCGCGCCGGTTGATTGGGGTGGTGAGATCGAGTGCATGGAAGTGTCCGCCAAGACCGGTCTGGGCATCGACAGCTTCCTCGAAACCATGGCCCTGCAGGCCGAAGTGCTGGAGCTCAAGAGCAATCCGAAAGCCCCTGCCCGCGCCACTGTCATTGAGTCCGCATTGCAATCCGGCAAGGGCCCCGTGGCCACCGTCATCTGCCGCCAGGGCACGCTCAAGGTCGGTCAGGCATTCATCTGTGGCCCGCATTGGGGCAAGGTCAAGGCCTTGGTCAATGACCGCAACGAGACCATCAAGCACGTGCTTCCAGGCATGCCTGCCGAGCTTATCGGCTTCAACGACATGCCTCATGTGGGCGATGAAGTCGTGGTCATGGACAACGAGCGCATTGTGAAGAAGCTCAGCGAGGAACGCCTCGAGGAGATCCGCCAGAAGAAGCTGCATGTGCCGCGCCGCAACACGCTTGAAAGCCTGTTCGCCACCATCGCCGACAACAAGGCCAAGTCGCTCGCGCTTGTCATCCGTACGGATGTGCAGGGCTCCGTGGAAGCGATCACCAAGTGCCTTGGCGAAATCAAGTCGGACAAGATCAGCCTCGACATCCTCCATGCTGAGCCGGGCGCGATTTCCGAATCCGACATCCTGCTTGCCTCCGCTTCGGATGCCGTGGTCATTGGATTCAACACCAAGGTAGAGAATAAAGCCGCCGCCGTCGCCAAGCGCGAAGGCGTTCAGATCAAGGTCTTCTCCATCATCTACGAACTCATCGATCAGGTGAAGGAATCCCTCGTCGGCCTCCTCGATCCGCTCATGCGTGAGAAGGTCATTGGCCATGCGAAGGTCAAGGTCGTGTTCAAGCTTTCCCGCGGCACCGTCGCCGGTTCACAGGTCACCGATGGTCGCATCGACCGCAAGGCCCGCGCCCGCGTTATTCGCAACGGTCAGTCCGTTTACGACGGCAATGTGGACACCCTCAAGCGTTTCACGGATGACGTCGGCGAGGTCCGCAATGGTCTCGAGTGCGGCATCAAGCTCGGTCATTACACCGAATATGAAGAGGGTGACATCATCGAGTGTTACGAGCTGGAGAAAATGCAGCAGACGCTGTAAAGCTGGAGGGAAAAGGGATAAGTCAAAAGGGATAAGGGATGAAAGTTCCTGTCCAGTTTTTCTCGTTCACTTTTCCCTTGCCCCTTTTTCCTTATCCCTTTCTTCCATGACTCATCGCCTTCAACGCGTCCAGGAACTGATCCGTCGCGAGCTCGCCACCGTGCTGGAGCGGAATTACACTTTCGACGGCTTGCTGCTCACCCTCCATGAGGTCACCATCACGCCGGATTTGAGGTCCTGCCGCGTGTGGGTCGGCGTGCTCGGTGGCAAGACCTGGCAGCAGGAGGCCGCCATCGAGAAGCTGCGCACCAACCGCGGCATGATTCAGAACGAGCTGTTCAAGCGCGTGAAGCTGAAGCACTCGCCCCAGCTCTTCTTCCGTCTCGATAAATCCATCGAACGCGGCGTGCGCATCGTGCAGGCCATCGACAATCTGCCCCCTATCGTCAACACTTCCGACGAGCCCGCCCCGCCCTTCCGCGAGCCGGGAAAGAAGAAGGAGAAACTCGAATTCAAGGACGACGCCGATTTCGAAACGGGCGACTTTGACGAGGACGAAGAGGCTTGATTCACATGCCCCCTCCCAACAACACCTTTGCGGAAATCGGCGCGCTGCTCCGAGGCGCGCGTAAGATCGGCATTGTTTCGCACCTCCGGCCCGATGGTGATGCACTCGGGTCGGTGCTAGGCCTGGCTTTGAGCCTGGAACAGGCGGGCAAGGAAGTCATCTGCCTCAATCAAGATGGCGTTCCCTGGCATCTCGCCTTCATGCCCGGCTCCGACCGAATCCTGCGGCCTGATGGCAAGGTGTTAGAGATTGATGTCGCTGTGGCGCTTGATACCGCCACGAAGGAACGCATTGGCCCCGATTGCCTGCATGCGCTCAGTGCCGCTCCGGTGCTGGTGAACATGGATCATCATCCCAGCAATCCCCGCTACGGTGATTTCAATTATGTGGATGGCGGCGCACCTGCCGTGGGCGAGATCATCTTCGACTTCCTCACCGCCGAAGGCCTGCCGTTTAACGACAGCGTGCGCGACAACTTATTCGTCGCCATCTCCACAGATACCGGCTCCTTCCAGTACTCCAGCACCACTGCACACACTCATGAGGCGATTGCAGCCATGATGAAGCAGGGCCTGGACAGCGCCCGGCTGTCGAACCTGCTGTACTCGCAGAACCCCATGCGCCGTGTGGAACTGCTGCGCACCCTGCTCAATGAGATGCAGTTCCGCTCTAAGGGTCGCATCGCGAGCTGGAATTACACGCAGGAGACCAAGCTGCGCATCGGCGTGCAACCCGGCGATACCGAAGGGCTGATCGACAACCTGCGCAGCATCGACACCGTCATCGCTGCCGTTATTTTTGAAGAGACCCGCGATGGCACCATCCGTGTGAGCGCTCGTTCCAAGGACGACCGCGTGGATGTTTCCGCCGTGTGCGCCCAGTTCGGCGGAGGCGGCCACCGTCTTGCCGCTGGTGCCACCCTTCAACCGCCGATCGAAACGGCCTCAACCCTGTATTTGCAAGCCCTGGAAGAACATGTCGAAAGAACCGCTTAGTGGAGTCCTGCTCGTTGACAAAAGTCCTGATATGACGTCTCACGATGTGGTGGCGGTTGCCCGCCGCTGCCTCAATGAGCGCAAAATCGGCCACTGCGGCACGCTCGACCCCATGGCCACAGGCATGCTCATCCTGGTGATCGGCAACGCGACCAAGATCCAGGATCTGCTCATGGCAGAGGACAAGGAATACGTGGGCACCGCCACGCTCGGGTTCACCACCAGTTCACAGGACAAGGAAGGCGAAGTGCTTGAAACGAAGCCCGTTCCTGAGCTCACCCTTGAGGATGTGAAAGCCGCCTTTGACTCGATGAAAGGTGACTTCCATCAGATGCCACCCATGGTCAGCGCCATCAAAAAGGATGGTGTAGCTTTGTACAAGCTGGCGCGCCAAGGCAAGGTCGT
>JAQGPI010000303.1 GCA_028293175.1 Verrucomicrobiaceae bacterium
TCCATACCGCCACATTCTTTGTTCATGTGAACGTAAGGGAAGCCCTGGGGAGCGCTTATGCCTCCAGCACCATCGTGCGGCGGGATGCGCTTGATTTGTCCTCGCCACTGTTCTTGCCTCAGAACCCCTCAACCGCTTTTCTACAAACGGAATGATGGATGAAATCTCAGGTTACGGTTTGAGCGGTGCAACGGCGGGCCCAGTGTTCACCGCGCCGGTGCTTAATTATCGCCCGCCGTCGCCACGCGATTACCGCCCGCGAATTGGATTGATCGGTGCAGGAGGCATCTCCGAATACCACCTCCGTGCTTATCAGAAGAACGGCTGGGAAGTTGCCGCCATTGCGGATCGAACGCTTTCCAAAGCCCAGGCACGGGCCAATGCTTTTGCCCCGTCAGCACTGGTGACGACGGATTTCCGTTGGGTGCTCGAAAATCCAGACATTGACGTGATTGATGCCACCCCCCATCCCAGGGATCGTATGGCCATCATCGAAGCCGCACTCAACAACGGCAAGCATGTACTTAGTCAGAAGCCGTTTGTAGACGACCTAGCGGATGGCGAAAAGCTGATCCGGCTTGCTGAAGAGAAAGGGCTGAAACTGGCGGTCAATCACAATGGCCGCTGGGCACCGCATTTCAGTTATATGGCCGCCGCTGTCCGTGCTGGCGTGATCGGCGAGGTCGCCAGCATCGACTTCATTTTGCATTGGGACCACACCTGGACGGCAGGCACCCGATTCGAAGATATGAAGCACCTGCTTCTACTCGATTTCGGCATTCACTGGTTCGACATGGCCACGGTGCTCATGGGCGGTGCACTGCCAGAGCGAGTGTACGCCAGCGTGCAACGCACTTCGTTCCAGGTCATGAAGCCGCCTTTCTTGGCTAGCGTGATTGCCGACTACCCTGGCACTCAAGCACGGCTGAATTTTAATGCGCACGTGACCGACGGTCAGGAGGACAGGACCATCATCGCAGGAAGCAAAGGGACTCTGCGCGCCAGCGGACCGGGTCTGAACAGCCAACGTGTGACGCTTTGGACGGCTCAAGGCGAAGCACCGGTACCGCTGGAAGGCTGCTGGTTTGATAGCGGATTCGAAGGTGCCATGGGCGAACTCCTTTGCGCCATCGAAGACGACCGCGAGCCCGCCAACAGCGCCCGGTCCAGCCTGCGCAGTTTGGCTTTTTGCAAGGCGGCTCTGGAAAGCGCGGATGGGGGCGGCGTCATCAGCACATTTGGCTTTTGATCCATGTGAGAAAACACGCTAGATAGAGGCCTCCACTTCTATGCGTCAGTTCCTCCTGCTCAGCCTCATCGCCTCGCTTTCCGCTGCCGCCGCCGCCCAACCTCGGGAACGCGACGACGGTGTTCGCGCCCTCGGCAATCATGTGCCTGCGGACAAGGACACCATTCTGCGCGTGCAGATCTATTTGGATCAGGAACTTTTCACTCCCGGCAAGATCGACGGTGATCTCGGCGAGTTCAGCTACAAGGCGGTGGTGAATTGGAACTATGCGCACGGCAAAAAGGACATCTACGATTGGGAAGCCATCATTCGCAATGCACGCTCAAATGTGCCCGTTGCGGTAGCCACGTATACCATTCGTGAGGACCTGTTTAAGTACGTGAATCCCAAGTTGCCCGAGCAACCGGAGCACTGGCAGGAGTTCAAGCAGATGTCTTACCGAAGCATGCTGGAGCTAGTAGCGGAGCGCTTTCACACGGACGAAACCTTCCTGCAAAAGCTCAATCCTGGCGTGAAGCTGGACCGCCTCCAGCCCGATGATGAAATACAGGTCCCCAATGTGCGACCCTTCAAGATTGAGCTGGTAAAACAGTATCAGAACTTCAAGACCGACCCCGCCCTCGCTGGCCATACCGTCGTCATTGACACGGTGGAACGCATGGGTGCCGTGTATGATGAAGATGAGCACATGCTCGCCGCCTTTCCCATCACCCCGGGCAAACCGCAGTTCATCCCTCGCGGCCAGTGGAAGATCGTGGTAATGCAGACCACGCCGGACTTTCGCTATGATAAAAAGTTCCTCGAAGAAGGCCAGCGCGGCAGCGATGACACCGCTCTGAAAGTGCCACCGGGACCGAACAGCCCCGTGGGCATCCTGTGGGCGGGGCTGAGCAAGTCCGGCATCGGCCTGCACGGCACTGCTTCGCCTCGTACTATCGGCCGCGCCCAGAGCGCTGGCTGTGTACGCTTCGCCAACTGGGATGCCATCCGCTTGCCCAGCCTCGTGAGGCCAGGATCGCAGGTGATTGTTAGGTAAACATCAAAATGCAGCACATCCGCTGGAGGCAGAGACCTGCATCTGATTGCAACAATGGCGAACCCAGGCTATCGCCTGCGTTGCAGCGCAGATGACTGGCGCTATTCCACCTTCCAGCCTTTCAGACGGGGCAGAGATTGCCGGTGTTCACAATTTCCTCCACCCGAGCGAACATCAGGTTGGCCTCGGGGCGTATTTCTGCCGCGTGGTTGTTGATCGGCCCCCAGTGAGCGCGGATGTTCCGCAATCCCACGGCACAAAACTCCGCGGCAAAGGCCGGACAGGCTTTGGAGAGCTTCTGGAAATCAAGGCCCGGTCCTGCTGCGCCCCAGTTCTTCAGATTTGCCGCCGTTGCCGTGACGCCTTCTTTAAACACATCGAGAAAGCCAAAGCTTGGATTGTTGGGATTGGCTGTAAACTGTGCCTGATAAGCATTGAAGAGTGCGACCATCTGCGGATGGGCCTTGCGCGCGTTGAAGCTGGTCTGCATCATTCCTGCCTCAGTCGTGTTGGCGGTGGTGTTATTGGCGGCCATGTCACGCCCCTCACAGTATTTGCCTGAGCTTTCCCTCATCCCCAGGCCCAGCATCAGCACAAAGAGATGCCTGAGCGTGGCCACTCCGGCCGCATCGTTGTCCATTCCAGCCTCATGGAACTGCGCCGCGTAGTGTGCCAGGGCATCCGAGCCGGAAAACCCGCTGTTTGCGCGAGCCATCTCCACCGCTGCGAAATCTCCGCCGAGCAACTTGCAATACACACGCGCATAGACGAGCGCCATCCCCTTGATATACCCTTTCGGAGCCACGCCACGCCCCGGCCAGTTGTAGTGGGCGATGGCCGATGTGCCCGCCATCGTCGTTATCGCACTGAGCGTGTTACCAGCCTGACCAAGTGTGGGCACCGCGGCCGCAGCATCCACCAAAAAGCGCATGGAGGACCATCCCGTAAGCGCCCCCTTTTGCACCTTGGCCCAACGCTGGTCGGGGGAAGTGGCAAGCCAGGCCACCACATCCCCCTGATTTAAGGAGCCCATAATGGTCGCCTGCACAGAAGCTGCCAGGCGCACATTCAGCGAATCCATGGTCACCGTAAGTTGACTGCCAGCGACAGGCTGAGCCACAGCAGGCAGCGCGGCCAGAGCAGGCCCCGCAGAGATCACATTGGCATTCACCCAATCTTGCACCGCCTGCTGAGTATGCGCTCCGAACAAGGCATCTGGACAGCTGGTTCCCCCTCCACTGTAGCCAGGTGCAAAATCATGCCCATACACCTGCGCACTGGGAATGTCATACTGTTGCAACAGCCAGCGCACCAGCGAAACAGAGGAAGCTGTCTGCGCCGCCGTCATCGTTTGCACGGCTGATGCCACATGTTCAATTCCGATAGAGTTCGAATTAGCGCCCTTGCAATGATTCGCCCGCTCACTGTCGATCACCATCTGGTAGATGTCGCCATTTCGGTCGATCACATAGTGCGCCGAAACTTGCCTGCCGGATGAAGAGCCATTTAAGAAGGTGGCCTTTGTGCTCGCCCATGACGCCTCGGTGCAATGCATCACCACCATAGTGATCACCGCTCCATTGCGGGAAGACCGGTTGGGGCTTTGAATGAATTGCTTGATGTCTGGCTTGGTATCGGGGTTG
>JAQGPI010000371.1 GCA_028293175.1 Verrucomicrobiaceae bacterium
CGAACATCTCCTGCACCTTCAGCACATCGACATACGGGAAATCAAGCTGCACTGTCTTGCGTCCAGGGAAGCAAGACAGAAGCATGCGATGAACCGCAAAGGTCGCCGCCATACCGGAAGGGAAGAGGAACACGTCTTCCGTATTCTGACCGGAAAGCCCGGCAAGACGCTCGCGCAGCGTTTTCGAGGCGGCATCACCGGCTTCCTTGCTGGCCACAGGATCAATGCCCAGCGCCTGCAAGGACTGCCGGGCGCTCACCACTTCGCCCGCGAAGCGCCAGTACTTGCGCGCCGCTGCGTAGGCTCCCGCAGGGATCACCGCCACGCCGAGATTCAAATCACTGAAGGACTCCACGCGCCCACCACATTTGGCGAAGTCCAGGCAACGCTGCGCATGCACGGCGCACGGGAATACCAGACAGCGTTCGCCCTCGCCGGCGAACTGCTGCTCCGCCGCTTCAAACAGCTTCGCAATCTGCGGTGGCAGGAAGAAGCGTGGGTAGCCGGAACGGAACTGCGAAGTCACCGCCACATCGCCTTCTTCATAGCCCACCACATGCCGCCACAACGGAAGGCTCACCGAGACACCGAATTCGTTGTCAGGCAGCGGCGAGCCGAGCGAATCGGCCTGCCAAAGGGGGCTGGTAATGAGGTCAGACATGGACCTCTGGACATAGCGCGGCGAGGTCTGGTGACAAGCGATATGGCTGGCGCGTCAGACTCAATGCTACATCGCAAAAATGCATACAGCGATAAGACACAGTGCAGTCAAACGGACCGGCCAACTCGAAATCACCAACCCCGGAAGCAGAAGGACTGGGTTCCAATTGAACCATACCCGCGCACCGCCAGGAGCAAAGGTGACGAACGAGCCAAGCATCATCATCACTATGCCGAACGCAAAAACCATCACAGGGAGCCCTCCGGATGACGCTAATTTCTGAAGTGCCACGGACATCCGTTTCATGGCGGCACTAAGACATCATCGCCACCCCATGAAAAAGCTCCAAAACGAAAAAACGAAGCCTGACTTGGCGAGTACCATCTACGAACTCTTATAAATCCGCCACGGATTTCATTTTAAAAAGCGCCTCAAGAAAGGAAGATGGGAGGAAGTTTAATAGCAGCCTTGATCGGCGCGGATGGCCACCTTCGCGCTCTTGCCCACTCGCCATGAAAGTTTTCCATCACGTCATTGTTACCATCTTTGCAGCCGTCACATTAGTAGCGCAACAGCCCGCGCCAGCATCCGCGACACCGGCTTTTCACACGCTCAAGGAACTGCTTGATCTCGTGCCGGAAGGCGTCTCCCTGCGTCAGACACGGCAATCGAATGCCGCCAGCCTGCAACCGGCGAATGTTCCACTCAAAAGCGGCACGGTAGGCCGCTATGCCACTCTGAATGTGCGCGTTGATGGAATTGGCAAAACTTTGCCCACCTCCTACGAACAGGGCTTCATTGTTCACGCAAGCGACACCCGGCTCACTCACAACGGCAGTTCCGTGACCGTGCATCTCTACCTTTATTTTCAGGAAAGTACCGCAACCTCCGTTGCGGCGATGAAGAAAGGTACACAATTGTCCGTCACCGGCAGCATTGCCAGGGCTGAACTTACCTCCGCCAACCGCGACGTGTTTTTCAACGTCGATTTGATTCACTGCGAAGTCGCGAAATAGCAGGATTCAAGGCTCACCGTAGAGAGTGCGGCAGCTCCGTCGCTCCGGCCAACACTCTAAACGGTGAACCCTCGGCTTACTTCCCAAACGCCTTGTTCGCGGGATCACCGGCACTCATGATGTAGGCGATCAAATCCAGTAGCTCATCCTGGTTCAAGGCATTGATCAGGCTGGGTGGCATCATGCTCACCGGGTAGTCCTTTTTGGTCTTCACATCGGCCGCGTTCACGGTGGTGAGTTCGCCAGGGGCGAAGGGATTGGTCATGACCATGAGCTTGCCGTTTTCTTCCGCCACCACGCGGCCGATCAAGGTCGAGCCGTCGTTCTTTTCGAGCTGGTGACTGCCGTACTGGTCGCTGATCACCTTGCTAGGGTCGATGATGTTTTCCAACAGGTCGCGCATGGTGTAGCGGTTCGCGGCACCCGTGATGTCGGGGCCGATGTTGCCGCCTTCACCGGCGAAGTGATGACAGGCGCTGCACATGATGGAGCTGAACATTGCCTTGCCATTCGCGTAGTTGCGGCCCTTGAGGCCGGTCTTGGCCAGGGCCACCACTTCATCAATGGTGTAGGCTTTGCCGGGGCCTTTGGGGGCTACATAGTTGGCCACAGGCGGAGCTTCGACCTTGGTACTAAGGGCTTCAAGCGCAGCCTTTTCATTCTCAGGGACGAAGTTCGCCATGGCCTCAGTGCGGGCGTTTTGGATGAACTTCTTGAAGCTGTTGCCGCCGCGCCATTCGGCAGTGGTGGGGAACCAGGCGAAGAACTGTTTGCGCAGCTCCGGCGTCCAGCCAGCGGTGGCATTGCGGAGCGCAAATACATACGAGATCTGCTGCTTGTTCGGGCGGCTGTCATGCACGCTGTTCGCCGCCGCGCCATAGCTGATGTTGCGAGCCAGGAGGGAGTCGCTGGCAAGGGCTTCGCCATCATCTTTGGCTGTGGCCATGAGGGCGATGGTCTTGGCCACCACCTTCTTGGAATCAAGGAAGACCAGCAACTGGCAGAGCTCGCGATCCGTCTGCGCATCGCCATCGGGATACAGCGCATCAAACTTCGCCGCCACCTGTTCGCAGACCTCTGCGGAAGGCTTGCCGAAGCGGGTAAAGCAGACCTGATAGCCGCGCACCAGCGCCCCCCGATGGAACTTATCCTGGGCCTTGTAGTCAATGCGGTTGAGCGCCTCCAGCACCTTTGGCTGAAGGGCTTTGTCCCCCACATGGCAGAGCGCCATCAGGGCTTCGAGCGAGGCCTGTGAATCCTTTTCCGTAAGCGCGCGATCCGCCCACTTGGCCACGGGCTGGCGCTCGATAGCCACGCGTGCAGCCCAGCGCAGGAAACGATCAGGGCTGGCGAGGAAGGGCCACGCTTTGTCGATGGCTTCGGGACCGGTGCCTTCCGCATGTAGCTTCTCCAGTTCACGACGTTGCACGGCTTCCTTGGGCAGCACGATGGCCGGCGCCGGCGCAGTGCTTTCCTTGCCCGTGTAGGTCACGCGATAGAGCGCGCTCTGGGTCTTGCGGCCACCAATGGTGAAGTACATTGCGCCATCGGGATGAATGATGACATCGGTCAGAGGCAATGGCTTGCCGCTGACGAACTCGGTCTTCTCGGCCTGGTAGGTCGCACCATCGGGCGTGAGCAAAATCGCGTACATGGTGCCGTAGGTCCAGTCGTTCATGAAGTAGGCGTTCTGGTACTTCGCTGGGAAGGCCGCGCCGGTGCCGAAGGTGGTGCCAGTGGGGCTGCCGGGGCCAATATTGACAGGCGAAGGCAGGCAGTCGGCATAATAGGCGGGCCAGCGGCCCTGGCCGGAGCGCCAGCCGTAATCACCACCACTCACACAATGATTGAGGCGCGTGGGCATGTACCACGGCGTGCCCATGTCCCACTCCATGTCCGAGTCATAGGTGAACAGGTCGCCCGCGCTGTTGAAGCCGATGCCATAGGAGTTGCGGAAGCAGCCGCAGTAATACTCTACCTTTTTGCCGTCAGGATCGGTTTTGCAGATATAACCACCGGGTGCAAGGATGCCCCGGGCGTGGCCGTTTGCATCCCACATGCGTGGCAGCAAATGGTCTTCATTCGTAGCGCCAGCCGCGACGGTAGAAAGTTCCATGTTTTCCGGCAGCTTCGTGTGATTGCCGCAGACAAAGAAGATGCTCTTGCCATCTGGCGAAAGCTTAAGGCCGTGCGGGCCGTGTTCGCCGCCGCCCTTGATGGCGCGCAGCAGCTCGGGCTCGCCAAAGGTATCGTTGCCATTGTCCTTCAAGCGCCACAGGCCCGTGACCTTGCCCTTGTTCGGTGTCGCCGATGCCTCATTGATCATCACGTACAGGCTGTTGAAGGCATAGAGCAAGCCGTGGGCGCCGCCGATGTTCGCATTGATAGGCTGCACCGTGGTCTTGTCACCGGAGCCGACCGGCGGCACGCTTACGCGATAAAGACCGCCGTATTGGTCGCACACGATGAAGCGGCCTTTGGGATCAATGGTGATGCTCACCCAGGAGCCCTGGTCTGCCTTCGGCACAGTGTAGAGCATCTCCACTTTGAAGTCCTTCGCCACTTCAATGGACTTGGGATCAATGGCTTCGTCGTTGTTGCCCCGGCCAGCGGCGCGCTTACCCGCCAGAGCATCGCCCCAGGGCCCGATGCCGTACTTGCCCAGCGCCGTGGCAGGCTTCCATCCATCCTTGCCGGTAGGGCTATACTCCCAGGTTTCATCGGTGGTGAGAACCACTTCCTTGTCATCCTTCATCACCAGCGTGAGCTTCACGAACAGCGCTGCCGCGCCGCCATGATTAGTGGCATCCACAAGGATTTCGTTTGTGCCCGGCTGCAGGATCTTCTTCACGTTCGCCTTGGTGGGCTGCATCCAGTCCTCGTTCACGGCCACGGCCGTGCCGTTGATCGTCGCCTTCGCTCCATTGTCACAAGTGTATTGCAGTGTGGCCGTTTTTATTCCTGCCGGCACCTCAATGGTCTTACGGAAGCTTGCCCTCTCATTCGCCCCGGCTTTTTTAGAGGACCAGATCCACTGTGGCTCTGCCTGAGCTAGAACAACGGTGAGGAAGGAGAGACAAAAAATGAACGATTTCATGTGTAAAGAGCTGCCAAAAGTGGCTTGTGGATACGTATACCCAGCCCGGCTTTATCGAAAGAATGATCTGTCGTCAAAATGGCAGGAAGCATCTCTAGGTTTTCGCCTTTCTTAAGAGACAGCGACCAGAGCAACATGAAACCATATCCACGCACTTTCCTTCTCGCAAACGATGTGCCATTGTCGGGTCTTTCCAACCGACTTTATCTTTAAATGAGCGCTCCCCTTCCGGCGAAACCCCAGGCCGATCCCTTCCCCATCGTGGGCATCGGCGCGTCTGCGGGAGGCCTGGATGCATTGACCACCTTGCTGGAAAACTTACCCGCCAGTACGGGCATGGGATTCATCATCGTCCAGCACATGGAGCCAACCCGCTCCAGTGCGCTCGCTCAGATTTTGGGAAAGTCGACTTGGATGCCGGTTATCGAAATCATCGATGGCCAAAAAGTCGAACGCGACCACGTGTATGTCGTCGCGCCAGACTCCGAACTGACCATCACGGACGGTATCCTACAATGTGAGCCGCGACCCAACTCGCCTAGGGGCTCGATGAACCTCATCAACAGGTTCTTCGAATCGCTGGCGCAAGACCAGAAGGATTGCGCCATTGGCATCGTCCTTTCGGGTTCAGGCTCCGATGGCGCACAGGGGCTAGAGACGATCAAGGCCGAGGGGGGCATTACCTTTGCTCAGGATGCATCCGCCGCCTACGATTCCATGCCCCGCAGCGCCATCATGGCGGGCTGTGTGGATTTGATTCTCTCCCTGCCCGCCATGGCCCAGGAGCTGGAGGCCATTTCCAAGCATCCCTGCATGGCCAGCTACGCCCACGAGCGCGGTGTGGCGAGCGAGGACAAGGGTGATGCGGATGATGATGAGTTCGTCCTGCCGCAACAGGAGGATTCCCAGTGGAGCCGCATCGTGAACGCCCTCCGCCAACACCATGGCGTTGATTTCACCCATTATAAGATCAACACCCTGCACCGCCGGGTGAACCGGCGGATGATCCTGAACAAGGTGCACACCATGGAGGCATATGCGGACATGCTGCAGCGCTCGCGTGGGGAACTGGATGCGCTTTTCACGGATCTGCTCATTGGCGTGACCAGCTTCTTCCGCAATCCGGATGCCTTTCACGCTCTGGGCCGGCATGTGAAGACGATGACTCAGTGGCGGCCTTTGGACGAGCCGTTGCGTGTCTGGGTCGTGGGTTGCTCCACCGGGCAGGAGGCCTATTCCCTCCTCATGACGCTGCTGGAGGCCTTCGATGGCAACTCGCAGTCGCGCAAAATGCAGTTCTTTGCCACTGACTTGAATGAAGAGGCCTTGGAAAAGGCTCGCCAGGGCTTCTATACCAAGACACAGGTGGAGGATGTCTCTCCCGCACGGCTGCGGCGGTTCTTTGTTGAAGGAGACGGCGGTTACCGCATCAACAAGACGCTGCGCAGCATGTGCGTCTTTGCACGGCATAATTTCATGGGCGACCCGCCTTTCTCCCGTATCGACCTCGTTAGTTGCCGCAATGTATTGATCTACTTGACCGGCAGCCTGCAAAAGAAGGCCTTCTCACTGTTTCACTACGCTCTGCGCCAGCAGGGCTTGCTGTTTCTTGGCACGTCAGAGTCCGTCGTGGGAAGCAACGATCTGTTTGAGGCATTCGATAAAAAGCACAAGATCTTCTCTAAGAACCCCGTTGCAACTCCGCGAATTGGGATGCATTTCTCGCCGACTCACGCCTCCATGCAACGCGCCCCGCAGCCAGGCCAGCGCAACGATGCCGCCCCCCCAGGACTGAACGCCCAGCGCGAGGCTGACCGGGTGGTGCTGAACCGTTCCGCTCCCGCCGGCGTCCTTCTTGACGACCGCCTTCACATTGTGCAGTTCCGCGGGGATACCAGTTCCTTCTTGAAGCCGCCCGTGGGCACCGCCACGCACCAAGTGCTGAAGATGAGCCGCCAGGGGCTCGTGCAGCCGTTGCAGGCCGCCCTGGAGCAGGCGCGCACGAGCAACGCTCCAGTGCGCACCGACAATGTGCAGATCCATGGGCAGGATGAACCGCTGACTTTCAGCCTGGAGGTCATCCCGCTACGAAATACCAACGAACCGTATTTCCTCGTCCTCTTCGATCAGGGGCAACTGCGCCCGCCTGAACGCCTGGGCCGGGATTTCTCGCCCGAGAGCAGCGAGGTGAGCGCGCTCATGGCCCGGGTGCGGGAGCTGGAACGCGAGCTGGCGGAGGCGCAGGATGGGACGCAGGCCCTCCAGGAAAACTACGAATTCATTCATGAGGAGCTGCAAGCCTCCAATGAGGAAGTGCAGTCCGCAAACGAAGAGCTGCAAAGCAGCAACGAAGAGCTGGAAACCTCCAAGGAGGAACTGGAATCCACCAATGAGGAACTGACCACCCTCAACGAGGAGATGGCCTCGCGGAACACCGACCTCAACCGGCTGGTAAATGACCTGAACAATCTGCACGTGAGCATCAACACGGGCATCGTGCTGCTAGGCAGAGATTTGACCATCCGCAGCTTCACCCCCATCGCGGGCCGCGCCTTCAACCTGCTGAACACGGATATCGGCACGCCGCTGAACCGGCTGCGCCATTCCATCAACTGCCCTGATCTGGAAAACATCATCGGGGAAGTGATCGATTCGCTCACCATGCAGGAACGGCAGGTGCAGGACGACAAAGGCCACTCCTACTCCCTGCGCATCCGTCCTTACATGACCATGGACAACCGCATCGACGGAGCGGTGCTGGTGATGATGGACATCGAGAAGCAAATGGAGGCGATACGCCTGTCTGAGACCCGCTTCCGCCGGTTCTTTGAGGCCGCTCAGGACGGTATTCTCATTGTCGATCCCGAAACGCACAAGGTCATAGAGGCCAATCCTTTCGTGGAGCGGCTGCTAGGCCTCAGCCACGATGAGGTGGTAGGCAAAGAAGTCTGTGAGCTGGATATCTTCCCCAACCGCGAGGCATGCACTGAGGCCATTGCCAAACTGGAAAATATTGGCGTACTGCGCACTGAATGCCCGAATGTAAAGACCGGCAAGGGCGCGATCATTCATCTGGAGCTCGTCTGCAACCTGCACAGGGAGGGGGATCATTTCGTCCTGCAATGCAATATACGTGACATCACGGCGCGCAGGCAGGCGGAGGAGGCGCGCATCCAGATGGAGGCTATCGTCAGTTCCTCCCAGGATGCCATCATCAGCAAGAATTCGGAGGGCATCGTTCAAAGTTGGAATCCTGCGGCGGAAAAGCTTTTCGGCTACACGGCAGCGGAGATGATCGGGCAGTCCATTCTGAAGATCATTCCGCCGGAACTTCAGCAGGAAGAGGCCGCGATCATCGCGAAGATCAGGAAGGGCGAGCCTATTGAACACTACTCGACTGTACGCGCTAAGAAAGACGGCACACGCGTCCAGGTGATGCTCACGATTTCGCCGGTCCGCAACGCGGATGGGGTGGTCGTGGGGGCGTCCAAAATCTTGCGCGACATGACCGAACAATTGCGTTCGGAACGCGAACACCTCGCTACCAATCAACGCCTGCAAGCGCTGATGAATGCGCTGCCCATCGGCGTGAGCTTCTCTGACGACGCCACGTGTGAACGCATCACCGGCAATGCGGCCGTGCTGGAGCAATTCGAGGCGTCTGAGGCGGGAAATTCTTCCGCCTCAGCGGCGGAAACTCACGTGCCGGGCCGCAACGTGCGTATCTTCAAAGACGGTCGCGAAGTCTCCCACGAGGCGCTTCCTTTGCAATTGGCTGTCCGTGAAAACCGCGCCATACCTCCTTTGGAATATGAGGTGCTCCTACCCAGCGGGCGGCGTTGGATCATGGAAGCTTCCGGTGCGCCTGTGCGCGATGCTGAAGGCAAGGTGATTGCGGGCGTATCAGTGACAGAAGACATCACGCAACGCAAACGTGTGGAAGAGGCGCTGAAGGAAAGCGAAGAACGTTTCCGCACCATGGCTGATGCAGCCCCGGTGCTGATCTGGGTGTCCGGCACGAACAAAGTCTGCGACTACTTTAACAAAGCCTGGCTCGACTTCACGGGCCGCACACTGCAGGAAGAGATCGACGACGGCTGGAAATCCAGCATTCATCCCGACGACAAGGTGAGGGTGATCGAGGTGTATGAAGGTGCCTTTGACGCGCGCGCTTCCTTTGAATCGGAGTGTCGCCTCTTGCATCACAGTGGCATGTACCGCTGGGTGCTGGGCCGCGGCGTGGCACGCATCGGTCCAGATGGCACCTTCAATGGCTACATGGGCGCTTGTGTGGACATCCACGACCAGAAGATGGCCACTCAGGCGATCAGCCTCGCCCATGAAGCGGCGGAACTGGCGAACCGTGCCAAAGACCAGTTCCTGGCGGCACTGAGCCATGAGTTGCGCACTCCACTTTCGCCGGTGCTGCTGCTCTGCTCCGAAATGGAGGAGGCGGAAGACCTGCCGCCGAAGGTGCGCGAGGACTTCGCCATGATCCGCCGCAATGTGGAGCTGGAAGCGCGCCTGATTGATGACTTGCTGGACATCACCCGCATCACCGAAGGCAAGTTATCTCTCAACTTTGAGCCTCTGCATACAGGGCCGCTCATGGAACAGACGATTGAAATTCTGCGCGGTGACATTGACGACAAGCACCTGACGATTGCCCTCGACTTAGTGGCCCCTGACCCGGCGGTCAAAGGTGATCCGGTGCGGCTCCAGCAGGTGCTCTGGAACGTGCTGAAAAACGCCGTGAAATTCACTCCTTTAAACGGCCACATAAGCGTCAAAACGCAGGTGGAGGAAGACGGTCTGCGCATCTCCATTGCTGACAATGGCATTGGCATCACGGCGAGTGAAATGCCTCGGATCTTTAATGCGTTTTCGCAGGGCGATCAAGCGATGGAATCGCGCTTTGGCGGGCTCGGCCTGGGTCTGTCGATCTCTTCGCTGCTCATGCAAGAGCACCGGGGCCGCATCTGGGCCGAAAGTGAAGGACGCGGCAAGGGAGCCGTCTTCCACGTGGCCCTCCCGCTCGCTACCGAACAAGTGGTGAAGGGCTCGGGCGGCACGCCAAAGGCGGCCCCCCTTCCCCATCTGCGCGTACTGCTGGTGGAGGATCACGGCGCATCACGTGATACACTTACCCGCTTGTTAAAACGCCGTGGCCACCACGTGGCGTACGCTGATTGCATTGCCGGTGCCCACAAGCTTGCGGAGGAAGAACAGTTTGATATCGTGATCTCGGACCTGGGCCTGCCTGACGGCTCGGGTCACGACCTGATGTTTGATTTGCACCGCAAGCACCGGCTGCGGGGCATCGCGCTGAGCGGCTACGGCACCAGTGCCGATGTGCAACGCAGCGCCGATGCCGGCTTCCTGGAGCATCTGACGAAGCCTGTGGATATCCGCAAGCTGGACGCCGCGTTGGCACGGGCCTTCGCCGTCCACGACAAGCCTTGAGGCAAGACGAATGGGGGCCGCCGAATCCACTACGCCTCCGGCCCGTCAGCCGCTGTGGCCACTGCTGGCGGCGGAGCCGTTTCGCCTGTTCTTTCCCTGGGCCCTGCTGCTCGGCCTCGCTGGCGTGATGCTATGGCCTTTGTTCCTCGCTCATCAACTGCACTTCTTGCCCGCCGTGCCGCACACGCGGCTGATGATCATGGGCTTCGGCGGCGGTTGTGTGATCGGCTTCCTGGGCACGGCGGCACCGGGCCTGCTCGGCGCTCGCCCATTGGGAAAGTATGATACACTGTGGCTTTTTGTCCTGCACGCGGCAGCCGTTGGCTCCTGCGCCATGCTCCACGACGAAATGGGCTGCGCGCTCTTTGCGGCGACGTTGATTGTACTGCTCATGATGCTGGCACGGCGCTTCATTACCCGTACCGACATGCCACCGCCGGGCTTTGTGATGGTGCTGGCAGGCCTCCTTTGCGGCATCGCCGGGGCCATCATGTTCGCACTCAATCTGGACTTCAAAAATGCCTTCTGCTTTCGCTTCACCCGGTTGCTGATGAACGAAGCTTTCCTGCTTCTGCCCGTGCTCGGCGTGAGCGGATTTCTTGTGACTCGCATTCTGGAACTGCCATCACGGCAGACCTTTCCGGAGAGCCGGATGCCAGTGGCCGACTGGTGGTACATTGCGGGCGAAGCGCTACTAGCGACAGCCTTGCTGATCACCACTTTCACGGTGGAGGCGACTGGTGAAATCCGGATGGGCGCGGGCATGAGGTTCTGCCTTATCATGGGATGGTGGTTGCGTGACATGCCCGGCTTGTGGCGGGCGAAGACCCTCGGCACTCAGGCCTGGATGCTGCGGGTGGGACTCGGCTTCATCGCTGCGGCACCCCTGTTGCTGACCATTGATCCCCGCAAGCTGATAGCCCTGGAGCACGTGCTCTTCATCACCGGCTTTGGCATTACCATTCTCGCCGTGGCAACCAGAGTCGTGTACGGCCACAGTGGCAGCCTTGACCAAGTGCGGCAGGTGTCCAAACCTCTGCGCTGGATTACTTGGCTGGCGATCCTGGCGATGAGCACCCGCGTCTCAGCAGACTATCGGGTATCCATCCAGAACTCGCATTACTTCTACGCGGCCTTCACCTGGGCCATCATATCCCTGATATGGTTGCGCTCTGTGTGGAGCAAACTAAGGACTTCCGATCCCTCATGACTTCGCCTGCCAAAACCCGGTTCACCAGCGAGCTGCAAGTGCGGCCCGATGACATCGATATGTTCCGTCATGTGCACAGCGCCAAGTACCTGGACTACGTGCTGGCCGCGCGGTTCGATCAGATGGAACGCTGCTACCACATGCCCATGCAGGCGTTCCTGGATCGCGGCCTTGGCTGGGTGGTAAAGGTCTCTCACTTCGAATACAAGCGCTCACTCGGCATCGCTGAACGCTTCCGCGTGGTGACGTGGATCGAGGACATTCGGGGCGCTGATGTAGAGGTTCGCTTCGAGATCATCAAGGCGGAAAGCAACCGTCCTGCCTGCCTCGGCTGGTGTGTGTTTACTCTGGTTAGCCTGGAAACCAGCCGCCCTGAAGTCATACCTGCGGACGTGATGGGGAAGTACGCGATCTAACGCAAGAAAGGCGCGCGCGGCGAAGTTAGTATGGACTTATGAAACGCATGGCCTGTTGCAGCGATACGCTTCCTATGAAACGGACTTTCCACACCCTGTTGTTTCTCAGTGCTCCTTACTTCGCACCCCGTTTCGCGATTGCCCAGCTTCCTACTGTTGAACCTGCGGAATTGCGCAACGCAAGAGCCACCTATCAACAGCAGACCAAAGCGGCCACTGATCCGATCAAGGGCCGTTACATCGCTTATTTGGAGAGCCTCAAAAAGGTGCTCGAATCCAAAAAGGATCAGATCGGATTGCAGGCAGTGCAAGCAGAGCTTGAATCGTTGGGTGTATCGCCTGTTGCCTCGCCAGTGACGACAGGAGGCGGCGCTAAACTCATCATTTGGAACACCAACAATAATGGTAAAGGTGACCGCGGGGCTACGAGAGTGAACTTGGTGCTTTCCGCTGGCGGCAAGGAAACCTGGCACCTCAATGGGGTGCCCCTCAAGTGGGAGGCAGACAATGAGATGAAGAAGGAATTCGACATCCCGGCGGCACGCGTGGACAAGATCCGGGTGGAAGTAACCGGCCTCCGAAATGAGCGCGGCGGCCTTGCCGAAATCGAGTTCATCAAGGACGGCAAGAACCTCGCCAAAAACCGGCCGGTGGAAGTAAGCGCTATCTAGGAAAACAACCAGGAGCGTGGCGGCGGCATGCTGACGGATGGCGATCCCATCAGCGCATGGCTGCTGCCTGATAAGAAGACTGGCTGGGCGGAGATATCGCTGGGCTCAGGGAAATAGACGCAGCCTGTTTGCCCCAGCCATTCTGAATGGCTGAGGCGTCGTCGAAGCTGCTCAATGAACTCAATGTGTAAGTTCGTCGGGCACGATGCCGCCATTGTTGGCTACCTGGGTAAGCACTTCCTTGATCAGCCACACGTTCATAGCGGCGGAGTCGTGCATGTCGCCCGTGTACTCAAGTTCCTTGGCGAGGGATTGGCGGGCTTTCAAGCT
>JAQGPI010000372.1 GCA_028293175.1 Verrucomicrobiaceae bacterium
GAACCAGCCAGCCTATGTATGGCAGTCTACGGGCGGCTCGGATGAATTTGAGCCGAAGCTCTCGCTCATGCCGCTGATCGTAGGGTCACTAAAGGGCACCTTTTTCGCCCTGTTGTTCGCGGTGCCCATTGCGCTGCTGGCGGCTATCTATAGTGGATGCTTTTTGCCGGTGGGGGTGAAACGGGTGGTGAAGCCCGTGATGGAACTGATGTCCTCTCTGCCTTCGGTGGTGCTTGGTTTCCTGGCGGGACTTTGGCTAGCGCCTATTATTGAAGATCGGGTGCCATCAATGCTGCTGGTATTTATTTTGGTGCCCTCCACGGCCATCCTGTGCGGCTGGGGCTGGAACAAGCTCCCGGTCCAGCTTCGCAGCCGCGCGCCGCACGGTGCAGAGTACTGGCTGCTGGTGATTCCCGTGACCCTGGCGGTGCTGGTAGGCTGGCAACTCGGTCCCTGGGTGGAAAGCTGGGCCTTTGTGGTCAAGGATCAGGCCACGGGTCATTCCATTGCGGACTTCCGCCTGTGGTGGCCAAAGGTGACGGGCCTGAGTTTTGATCAGCGCAACTCCCTGGTCGTCGGTTTCATGATGGGCTTTGCCGTGATCCCGGTAATCTTCACCATCGCTGATGATGCGTTAAGCAACGTCCCGCCTTCGCTGAAGGCCGCTTCCATGGCACTCGGGGCCACGCGCTGGCAGGTGGTACGGACCGTCGTGCTGCCGGTGGCCAGCGCGGGACTTTTTAGCGCCGTGATGATCGGTTTTGGCCGAGCGGTGGGCGAGACCATGATCGTAGTGATGGCCACGGGCAACACCCCGGTGATGGACTTCTTCAACGCCTTCACCGGCATGCGCACGCTCTCGGCCAACATCGCCGTGGAGCTGCCCGAAGCCTCCGTTCACAGCACGCATTTCCGCACCTTGTTCCTCGGTGCCATGATCCTGTTTGGCCTCACCTTCGTGCTCAACACCGCCGCCGAAATCATGCGCCAGCGGTTGAAGGAAAAGTACAAGATCGTCTAGCAGCCCATGCCTTCCCCTTCCCCCATGAAATCCTCATACGGCGAGCCTAAGATCTGGCTTTGCGCGCTAGGGCTCACCGTGGGCCTGGGCATGACCGCGCTGCTCCTTTTACTGATCACTGTTCGGGGCCTGGAAGTCTTCTGGCCAAAGAACGTGGTTCAGCTCACCCTCAAGGCGACCCAGGCCGGAGGCCAGCCTGAAATCATCGCCGGCGAGCTGCGCAAGCAGCAGATGCGCCGCGATGCGGGCACAGGAAAAGAGACCGAGGAATGGCTCATCTTCATGGGCAACAAGGATGCCTACGGCCAAACCTTCCGTTACGTGGATCACCAGCACATCGAGCGCCAGGAGCTGCCTGTGGATCTGATGGTGGCGGAGCGGTTCGGCAACGGCAGAGCCATTTTCTATCCCGTTTCCCTCAAACTCAACGACGGCAAAGAAATCGTAGCCTCCGATGCCGCCTTCGACCGCGAATTTCATCGCGTGATCTCTGAAGGCCACGCCCGGCGCAAACTGATTGAAGGCATCGAAAAGGTAAAAATTGGCGCGATCAACCGGAGCATGCTCAAGCTGGACAACAGCCTGAAAAAACCGGCTAGCGATGAATCCGCGCAGGCAACCCGGCAGGCTGACGTCGCCGCCAAGAAAAAACTGCTTCAGGATAATTACGAAAAATTGGCCGCCCAGGCAACAGCCTTGCGTCGGGACCAAGCGATAGACACATTAACTTACCGCCTCGCCACCGGGCAAATTCGCACGCAGGCGGCAGCGGAGGTCATCAATTATTACCGCCCCAACCGTCTCGGCACGATGGCGAAAGCCGGATGGTTCCTGCACAACGGCTGGGATTTCCTCTCCGGCGAACCGCGCGAATCCAACACGGAGGGCGGCATCTTCCCCGCCATCTTTGGAACCTTTGTGATGACCCTCATTATGAGCCTGCTGGTCACGCCGTTTGGCGTGATCGCCGCCATTTATCTGCGTGAATATGCCAAGCAGGGCTTGGTGGTAAGGGCGGTACGCATCAGCGTAAACAATCTCGCGGGCGTGCCCAGCATCGTGTTCGGCGTCTTCGGCCTGGGCTTCTTTATTTACACGGTTGGCACTACGATTGACCAAGTGTTCTTCAGTAGCAACCTGCCCACACCGACCTTCGGCACCGGCGGCATCTTGTGGTCCGCCTTCACCCTGGCCTAGCTAACACTGCCGGTGGTGATCGTGGCGAGTGAAGAAGCGCTGGGCTCGGTGCCGCGTGGAGTGCGCGAGGCGGCGCTCGCCTGCGGGGCTTCGAAGAGGCAGACCATCCAGCGCGTGGTGCTGCCAAGCGCCTTGCCCGGCATTCTTACCGGCGTCATTTTAAGCATGGCACGTGGCGCAGGGGAGGTCGCACCGCTCATGCTGGTGGGCGTGGTGAAGCTGGCCCCGAGCCTGCCTATTGATCTAGTTTCGCCCTTCGTGCATGCGGAGCGCAAGTTCATGCACCTGGGCTTCCACATTTTTGACCTGGGCTTTCAATCGCCGGACAGTGAAGCCGCCAAGCCCATGGTCTTCGCCACCACCCTGCTCCTGATTGTCCTGGTGGTGGTCCTCAACCTCGCGGCCATCCTGCTGCGCAACCGCCTGCGCAAGCGTTACGCGCTGAGCACTTTCTAACACATAGCATGGCGGCACTCTCCACCAACCCGCGCATGATCGATATCGATCATTTCAGCTTCTTCTACGGCGAGAAGCAGGCGCTGCATGACATCTCCATGCTGATTCCGGAGTGCCAGATCACCGCGCTCATCGGTCCCTCCGGCTGCGGCAAAAGCACGCTGCTGCGCAACATGAACCGGCTGAACGACCTCGTCGATAATGTGCGCCACGAGGGCGACATCCGCATTGATGGCACCAGCCTCTACAATCCCGATGTGGAAGTGATCAGCCTGCGCAAGCGCGTGGGCATGGTGTTCCAGAAGTACAATCCCTTCCCCAAAAGCATCTACGAAAACGTCATCTTCAGCCTGCGCGTCGCGGGGCGCAGCAAGAAGGCGGAACTTGATGAAGTGGCGGAGCGCAGCCTGCGCAGCGCCGCCCTGTGGGATGAAGTAAAAGACCGGCTGCACGAGAGCGCCTACGGACTTTCTGGTGGTCAGCAGCAGCGCCTCTGCATCGCCCGCGCCATCGCCAACCGGCCCCAGGTCCTGCTCATGGATGAACCCTGCGCCGCCCTCGATCCCGTGGCGACGCTAAAGATAGAGGAACTGATGCTCGATCTGAAGAAGGAATTCACCATCGTCATCGTCACCCACAACATGCATCAGGCCAGCCGCTGTTCCGACCGTACTGCCTTCATGTACATGGGCGAGCTCGTCGAGTTCAGCTCCACCGAGAAGATCTTCGACAACCCCGCGAATCCAAGAACGGAAGCCTATATTACGGGGCGATTTAGCTGACGTTCTTGAATTTCACTGCTCGCATTTTCCCCCATGCCTTCCCCTCTCATCACCATGCAAAACGTCGACTTCCACTATCCGGGGAAGCAGGCGCTTTTTGATGTGAGCATGGACATCCTGCCGCGCGAAGTGACGGCACTCATCGGGCCCTCGGGCTGTGGCAAGAGCACGGTGCTGCGCTGCTTCAACCGCATGAACGACTTAGTGCCGGGTGCCAAAGTTACAAAAGGCAGCATCCACATCGCAGGCCAGGACATCGAAGATCCCAAGCTGGATGTGATCAACCTGCGCCGCCGTGTGGGCATGGTGTTCCAGAAGAGCAATCCGTTCCCGCAAAGCATCTACGACAACGCGGCCTACGGGCTGCGCCTTCAAGGAGAGAAGCGCAAAGAGGTGCTTGATGAAGCGGTGGAGCGCAGCCTGAAAGGCTCCGCCTTGTGGGATGAAGTGAAGGACCGACTGCGCGAAAATGCCTTCAGCCTCTCAGGTGGCCAGCAGCAGCGCCTGTGCATCGCTCGCAGCATCGCGGTGCAACCCGAAATCCTGCTGATGGACGAGCCCTGCTCCGCCCTCGACCCTATCGCCACCGCCAAGATCGAGGAGCTGATCTGCCAGCTAACCAAAGACTACACCATCGTAATCGTGACCCATAACATGGAACAGGCCAAACGGATTGCAGACAAGTCCGCCTACTTCCTGCTTGGCAAGCTCATCGAGATGAGCCCCACGATGGACCTTTTCACGCAGCCGAAGCGTCGGGAGACTGAGCGTTATATTCGTGGTGAGGTGGGTTGAAGACCCGCTTGCCCATCGCTTCGTTGATCTTTTCGCTCCAGTTCTTGGCGGCAGAGGCAAACGGAACATCGTTATCGGCATACAAGATGCCGCGCGAGACATTCACCAAGATAGGTGCCTTGCGAGGGCTGCCTTTGAGGGCACTGAGATCGCCGCCCTGCGCGCCAAGCCCCGGAATGAGCAAAGGCACATCAGGCACGCGTGAGAGTACGTCACCGGAAGCGTTGGTGAGTCCCACAACGAGACCGGTATGATCGCTGCCCTGGCACATGTCCGCCACCAGCTCGTAGACATAGCGGTCGCCGACCTTTTGCAGTTCAATATCCTTCGCTCCGGGGTTGGAAGTCACACCTAGCAGGTATAGGCCCTTGCCTGGATACTTGAGGAAAGGCTCCAGCGTGTCGCGTCCCATGTACGGATTCAGTGTCACGGCATCCACGCCCAGGTCATCGAAACAGGCGCGGGCGTAATACGCCTGGGTTTCCCCAATGTCACCGCGCTTAACGTCCAGGATGATCGGAATTTCCGAAGGGATGGCCTTGAGCACTTGGGAGAGCATCCGCATGCCCTGCCAGCCGAGGGCTTCGAAGTAAGCGGAATTGGGCTTGAAAGCAGCGGCATAGGGCGCGGTTTCTTCGATCACACGGATGATCCAGCGCTTCACCTCCTCACTGGCAGAGTCGGCGCGCACATCCAGCCCCACGCACAAATGCGAGCCGGTGGAGGCGATGCGTGCCTCAAGTTTATCACGGTATGTCATGCGGTTGATGGAACGAGTTTGGCGGATCATGCCATGGGACTAAACAAACGCATGAATTTTGTTACATGACATTTGGGTAAGGATTGGAAGCCATTGACGCCCCGCCCCTGCCGCGCCACATCTCCGTTCTCATGAGCACTCCCGCCCACCTCTCAACGCCGCTGGTCGGCATCATCATGGGCTCCAGTTCCGACTGGCCCACTATGCAGAACGCGGCCCAGGTGCTGACGGACTTCGACGTGCCGTTTGAGAAACGCGTGGTGAGCGCCCACCGCACGCCGGAGCTGCTGTACGAATACTCCAAGTCAGCCGAGGCACGCGGCCTCCGATGCATCATCGCCGGTGCGGGGGGCGCGGCCCACCTGCCCGGCATGGCCGCAAGCATGACTCTCTTGCCCGTGCTGGGCGTGCCCGTGCAGAGCAAAGCGCTCAGCGGAGTCGATTCCCTATATTCCATCGTTCAGATGCCCGGCGGCATACCCGTGGCCACTTTCGCCATCGGCAACGCCGGTGCCACTAATGCAGGCCTTTTCGCCGTCGCCATGCTGGCGCGGAATGATGCCGCATTGGCAGAAAAGCTGCGGGCGTTTCGACAAAGTCAGGCAGCTAAAGTGCTGGCGAGTCAGGCCGAGATTGAGAGCTGAATACGAAAGATAAAAGGGGTAAGGGATAAGAGAAAAGTTTGAACATCGGCGCCTCCTTACTTCGCATTTCTCACTCCCAGTTTCGACTTCCCACTTTTCTCCTCTTATCCCTTACCCTTTTCCCTCTCCGAATGTCTTTTCTTCCCCCTAGCTCAATCGGCATCCTCGGCGGTGGCCAGCTTGGCCGGATGTTTGCCTTGGAGGCGCGTCGCAGCGGCTACCGGGTGGTGATCTTTACGGATGAGCCTGCGGGCTGCCCAGCGGGTCAGGTGGCGGATGTGGAAATCAACGCTGGTTACGATGACGCAGAGGCCTTGCAGCAGTTTCTCGAAGAGGTGGACGTGGTCACTGCTGAGTTTGAAAACATCCCTGATTCCTGCCTGCAAGCGGTGGAGGCGGTGAAGCCTCTGCGTCCCAGCCGCCACGCGATTTACACCACCCAGCATCGCGAACGTGAAAAGCTCTTCCTTCGCGATCGAGGCATCGCCTGCGCGGAGTTCCGCATTATCGAAAACGTCGCGGGGCTCGAAGCTGCTGTGGCAGCCCTCGGTCGTCCTTGTGTAATCAAGACCGCCGCCTTTGGCTACGATGGCAAAGGCCAGGCCAAGGTGGGGGAGGACACGGATCTCTCTGAGGCGTGGAAGGCCTTCGAAGGCCATCACGCTGTGGTCGAGCAATGGGTGCCTTTCATTGCCGAGATGTCCGTCGTAGGGGCCCGGGCCGTAGATGGCAGCACCGCCGTGCATGGCTGCGTGGAAAACATTCACGAGCATCACATCCTGGATGTAAGCATCTCTCCCGCACGGGTGCCGCCTGCTATTGAAACGCAGGCCTTCGCGCTCTGGCAGGCGGTGGCCGACGGGCTCGGGTATATTGGCACCATGGCGGTAGAGATGTTCGTCACCGCCAATGGCCGCGTGCTGGTGAATGAAATCGCACCGCGCCCGCACAACAGCGGCCACTACACGATTGACGCCTGCCGCACGAGCCAGTTCGGCCAGCAACTGCGCGCCGTCTGCGGCCTGCCGCTGGGCGATGCCAGCCAGCACACTCCGGCCGTGATGGTGAACCTTCTGGGCGATGTCTGGCGCGCTGAACTGACTCATCCCGACTGGTCGCCCGTGCTTAGCCATCCCGACGCGAAACTGCATCTCTACGGCAAGCAGGTGGCCAAATGGCGGCGTAAGATGGGGCATTTCACCGTCCTGGGCGAAACCGTCGAACAGGCCTTAAGCGAGGCGCGAAGACTGCAAGCCACGCTTCCACCGCGCGAGGGTTGATCATCCGTCAATAAAAAATCCAGTGGCCCGCATCGCGCACTGGGGTACTATCGCGCACCGCAACTGACCTTGCCGGCCTGCCGTGTAAAGAAATCGGCCCTGGTAAAGCGACGGCATTGAAGAGGAAGACGTATCTTCGTGCCCAGGCGTGGCCTTTTTCTTCCCTTTATATGACCGATCAGCTTGCTGTTCTCGCCATGACTCTCAGTCAGCACAAGGCGACACTCTATTCGCGATGGGAAGCGGTGGTCTCCGAACTTCCAGGCGCGGCCAAACTTCCCAACCCCACGCTGAGAGACCATATTCCGCAGTTCATTGATGAGATGATCGCTGCCATTGCGCGCCGCAATGAAGCCGTGATCGGCCGCAGAAGTGGCGGCAGTCCCATTCAACATGGCGTACAGCGGCTGGCGGCAGGATTCGACATCAAGGAAGTGGTCATTGAATACAACGTGCTGCGCGGTGCGGTGCATCACATCGCGGAATCGGCCAACATTTCGCTCACGGCCCGCGAATGGCAGATTATCCACCACATCATTGATGATGCGATCGCCTGGGCGGTGGACACTTTTGCCCGTGAGCAGGCGGTGGAACTGCAACGCCGGCGCGAGGAGCATTTTGCCTTCATCGCCCATGATGTGCGCACGCCGCTAAACGCTATAGCCCTGACGGCGGAACTGCTAGCGGAGGACTTGCTGCCGGATTCCGAAGAGTCGGCAGACATGATCCGCGCCTTGCAGCGGAACATCAACCGTATTGACGAGCTGATCCGGCGCGTGATGGAAGAGCAGAAGAGCACGGAAGCTACTGAAGGTTTGCGCCTCGTACGACGTGACATGGATCTCTGGCCCTTGGTCCATCAGCTTCTGCAAGATCTGCGGCCGGTGACGGAGGCCGCGAAAATAGAGATCGTTAACAAAGTCCCCCGTCATCTCATCGTCAATGCCGATGCCGGTCTGCTGGCGCGCGCATTGCAGAACTTGGTCAGCAATGCAGTAAAATTTGCTCCCAATGGTACCATCGAGATCGGTGCCGAGGAGAAAGACAACGGCATTGAATGCTGGGTGCAGGATACTGGCGTGGGCATCGCCCCCGAGCGCCTTGACCGGATCTTCGACAAGCTAGAAACCGACTTGGACCCCACCCGCGCCGGCTTCGGCCTGGGGCTGGCGATTTTCAGGCAAATCGTGGAAGCACACGGCGGACAAGCATCGGTGCAAAGCCATCCCGGCGACGGTGCCACCTTCCTTTTCACCATTCCGCGGCAGGTGTTGAACTGAGGGAACTCACGGCTGGCACCCAAACAAAGCTTTGACCCGCGCCCCGTTCTCACGAACGGAAAATCCCTTTCATGACACGCCTGACCTTGTACCTCCTCTGCGCAACCGTTTCGCTGGCGGCGGAGCCTCGCGTCATAACGCTGGAGGAGGCTTATGACCGTGTCTTGCAGAGTGATCAGAGCGTACAGATCGCGTGGTTGGCGGCACGCAAGGCCGACCTGGAACCGCGCAGCGCGTTGACGCGGTTGGAGCCGCAATTGATCGGCACTCTGGATGCCGACCGTCAGCATCGCAGCATTAGCAGTGGCAGTCCTGCTTCGACACAAACTTCACGCTCTGGCTCGGGTCAGGCGGGCATCACGCTGCAACAGCCCTTGCTCGACATGACGGTCTTCCCCGCCTACCGACGCGGCAAACTAGTGTCAAAATCAACGCGGTTGCAGTATCAGTCGCTGGTGCGACAGGTGTTGTTCAGCGTCACCTCCGCCTATTATTCAGTGCTGCAACAGGAGCAGATCGTGGTGGTGGACACGCAGGCGGTAGAGCTGGCGAAAGAGAATGTGGATGTGGCCGAAAAACGCGCCAAGGCCGGTGAAGTCACCCGCACCGACACCCTGCGAGCGACCGCTTCCTATCAAGAGAACAAGCGCGCTCTCATCGAATCGACCAGCACGCTGGACTTGAAGCGCAACACCCTTGCGAACCTCCTGAACATGAACTCTTCACAGCTTCTTGGCGTCAAGGAGCCGGTCGAAGCGAAGATGATGGCACGCACTTTCGACGGGCTGCTTTCCACTGCTTACTCGCATCGCGAAGACTTGCAGGCGCAGGACCTGGTGATTCAACAGGACGTGGAGCGCCGCAATGAAATTAGGGCGCAATACGCACCGAAGGTCAGCGCACAGATCAGCGCCCTCTCGAACTCAGCGTCCAATTCCGTTGCCAATGACAGCGACTCCAGCTCTTGGCAGGCGGGCATTTCATTGAGCATGCCATTCTTCACG
>JAQGPI010000419.1 GCA_028293175.1 Verrucomicrobiaceae bacterium
CCTCGTGGTTGGCCCTGTTCCGCCGGAGCTTCACAGGCTGTTTTGCACGGGGAGATCATGACCGCTTCATCACTCGATAAAACGTAGAGGACCGCCCTCCCAAACTGCCTGCGAGGTTAGCTGCCGGGCTGGATCTTGGAAGTGATCCCGAAGCGTGTTGCCATGCTCCGTTAGCCCCTTCCTGGGTGCTTTCATAAGGCACACAGGACGTTGGTTCCCCCGCGCCAGTCACCAGGAAGGGCGACCAGCTTCGGCTGCGTCTCCTTTCGAAGACAATCAAAGAATATTCATCATTCTCATTTGATCAAGTAAAGCTTACAAAATCTCAGTGCTGGTTCCATGAGCTGTTAGGCGTCGCCCAACGAATGCGTGCGGCGTAGACGCTGTTGTCGGCCCCATAAGGATTATCGACAGGCACAATCAGCGGCGGGCTGAAGGTCTGCATCCACTCGGCCACCGTCACCCAGCTTTCGTTTTCACTGATGTCCACAATACCGAAATTGCCCAGCCGCGCACCCCGATCAGGAACCATGATGCGCTCAGTACTTCGTATCACACACAGGTTGCCAGGATCGACCTGCGCCATGAACAAGGGTGCGCGATGACGGAACATGTGATCGTTGTTCGCGCCCTTGCGGGTATAAACGAGATACAAGGCATCGCTATGCGTGATCCAATGGGCCTGTGTGTTGTAGCTGCCCAGATCGGAGCCGTCATCCCAGGTCCATTTTTGCGGCTTATCAAAATGCAGGCCATCATCGCTGGTGCAGACATAGGCGTTGAGATCATTGCGCAGCGTGAGGTAGAAGCGCTTGTTATAAACCGCCAGTGATGGCTCGCCAAAGCCCCGACCACCAGTGATCGACAGCTCATTGCCTTGCTCGACAAACTTCAAAGTGGTGCCGTTGAAAGTACAGCGCAGTACCGTCACACGGCTACCCTTGCCTTCCTTCTCCTTGAAATAGATGGGCAGCAAGATGTCGCCATTGGGCAGGTCCACGCGTTGTGCGCAGCCCGCGCCCGAATTGGCAAACTTGGCTTCCTTGGGCATCGCAAGCGTGGTCCAGGGCGACCACTGACGCGTCGCTTCATCATACACCGCATACGAGGCCTCGCGATTGCGCACGGCCATCACCTTGTTGTCGAGGTAGCGCACGGTGTGACCCGTGCCCAGTAGCTTGCCGCTCTGCGCATGCCACTTGGGCCAGAAGTCACAGGCAGCCACCACCACGCCGTCGGCTTCATCACGGCGTCCTGAAGTGTCCTGATGTTCAACAATGGGGCTCCAAGTCTTGAGGTCGGTCGTGCGCGTGTCCGCCAGCGCATAGAAAACATCGTTGCCGGTGAGCAGAAGCTTCTGCATGGTCAGCACGACGCTGGGCGGATCAGTGGGCAGCGCACCGGCGCGTGGATGCACCCAGCACATCTTCGCATCATAGCCGCTGGTAATGGTATCGAGCTGCACGGTGAAGGGAGTATCCGCGCTCCAGGCCTTCACCTCATCCGCCTTTCGCTGCACCAGCGGCAGCATGAGCTGGGTGATGCGGTGCGCCATTTCCTTGTGCCCGGCTGGATTGGGATGGCAGCCGTCGGTC
The DNA here is from genome assembly GCA_028293175.1 of Verrucomicrobiaceae bacterium. Lineage (GTDB taxonomy): Bacteria > Verrucomicrobiota > Verrucomicrobiia > Verrucomicrobiales > Verrucomicrobiaceae > CAINXC01. The sequence continues at coordinate 1,596 of JAQGPI010000419.1, forward strand.
GTCCAGGCTTGTAGCTTCTGTTTGCGCTGCTGCATCGCGCCCCAATGGGCGAAGTGATCCACCAGCGGCACCTTCATTTCTGCCGCGACGACGCGGCAGAGCTGCATGTAATGGCTAATGCGCAGGTTGGCTTCTTCACCCGCGCCGTTCTGGGGATTGTCCTCACCAAACATGGGCTCCGTCATCAGCACCGGCTGGATCTTCGCCTCTTGCAGGCGCTTCACCATCTTGCGCAGGTTCGATTCATAGGCCTCTGCGGTGATGCGGCTTTCGGTCCTGTCCTTGTCTACCCAACTATCGTTGGTGCCATACATGATGGTGACGAACTGCGGGTGTTGGTCGATGACATCCTTGTCCAACCGCTCTAGCGCCTGATCCGTGCGCTCGCCACCGATGCCTACATTTCTCACACTTACATTGAGGCCGTTCTTGATAAGCGAATCTTGAAGCAGCGCGCTAAAGGTCTCTGTGGGCTCCACGCCCGGGCGCACGCCTTTAGTGATGGAATCGCCCAGCGTGATGATACTGATCTCATCCGCGTGGACCGTGAAAACGAGAAAGAGGAGGCAAAGGATGAACTTCATAAGCGAGGGGTTGTCACAAAAAGCCCCCGTCCACCAAAAGCAGACGAGGGCTGAAGAATTGAAGGATGGATCAACGATTAGTTGATGGCACCGCTAAGGCCATTCTTCTGCAGCGCAGAGGAGAGAGCCGCCTTGCTGAAGTCGCCTTCGACCTTGAAGGACTCGGCACCCTTGGTGGCGGTGTGGGAGGTCGCACCAGCGACGCTCTTCACAGCCTTCTCAACGGCGGTCACGCACTTGCCGCAGCAAAGATGCACGCCCGAGACGGTCGCGGATTTCACTTTGGCGTCAGCCACGGTGGGGACGACGGATTCCTTGCCGGCATAACCGCCAGCGATGAGGGAAGCCTCGGCCTTCTTGGCAGTGGCTTCATCCTTGGCGGTGATGGTCACGACATCCTTTTCAGCAACAACGGAGGCGCCTTCGACCTTGGTTACGGCGGCCTGGATGCCTTTTTCACACTTGCCGCAGCAGTTGTGAACGCCCGTGAGCTTGATGGTGGCTTCGGCCTGCGCACTGAGGGTAAGGGCGAGGGAGGCAAAGAGAACTGAGAGGATGGTGAATTTCATAGCAATTTAGAGACGAAGTTAGAACGTCCCTTCTTCACAAATGCACGCAATTTTTATGCAGTAATTCCCTTATTTAGCAGGTTTAGCCGTATCGTCCCGCTCCGTGGTCACCTTGTAACTCTTGCCGTCACACACCACCTGCACGTTGCCATTCAGGCCTGTAATATAGGTTTTGGCTCCCACCGCCTTGAACATCGGCGTGCTCTTCAGGCCACGCGCGTAGCGCGGAAACACGCTGGCGATGGAGACCTCCGGCTTGGTGGCCTCGGCAAACTCCTTGGTGCAATGAATGCCGTGGCCGGGCGCAATCAGCACATGGCACTTCAGTTTGGCTAGATTGACAGACTTGAGCAGGCTCTGATTGATGTCCTCGCTTTGGATGTCGCCCGGCAGATAAAACACGATGTCGCCGTATTGAATGCGCACGCCCAGCGAATTGGAGTTCACCAAGTAATGCGCCGGTGGATCGGCTTTCGGACGCGACTCGGGATTCGGTTCGCTGAAGAAGGTCTTCGGCGGCGCGAGGACCTCCACTTTCAAATCAGGGTCAAGGTCCAGCATCTCGCCAGTATGCGCTTCCTGATAAGCACCGCGCTGTTTGAAGGTGTTGCGCAGCTTGTTGTACGCGCCGAGCTCGCCATTGTAGTTATCATCCGCCTGCCCTGGAAACACATAGCCGGAATCGATGAGTTTGGTGATGGGAAAGTGGTCCACCATCCACATGAGCCCGCCGAAATGATCGAAGTGGGCATGGCTGATGAGCAGCGCATCCACCTTGTCCACTTTTTGGTCCTTCAGGAACGGCACCACGATGTCGCGGCCCGCATTCTTATTGGCCTGCCAGCCATCCGAGGAGAGCTTCTCCGGATAGGCCGAGCCTGTGTCATACATCAGCGTCTTGCCAGACGGCGTCTGCATCACAATCGCCAGTCCCGCACCGCGCTGGATATCCGGGATTTCGAAGACGGTAAGCGTGAACTTGCCCTGGGCGCAAAGCAGTGAGGGCACGGTGAGCAAGAGCGATAGAAGAGCGAATTTCATAGAATAATTCTCAATGCACCGTGCCGCCGCGGGTTTCGATCTTCTCCCGCGCCTGCTCCACCGGCACATGTCGTGGCACGTTTGCGGTCTGGCCCTGCGGTCGCGCCCAGCGCACGCCATTGGTGATCACCCGCTGGATGTCAGGGTGGTGGTAGATCGGATAGACCTCGTGGCCGGGGCTGAAGTAGAAGATGCGACCGCTGCCGCGTGTCCATGTACCGCCGCTGCGGAAAACCTCGCCGCCCTGATACCAGGAGACAAAGATCAGCTCATCCGGTATGGGAATGCCGAAGGGCTCGCCATACATCTCGGATTGCTCAAGCTCGATGCAGTCGCCGATGCCTTCTGCAATGGGATGCCCGGGCGCCACCTTCCACACACGCTCCCGCTCGCCTGCCTCGCGCCAGCACAGCGCGCAACTCGTGCCCATCAGGCGCTTGAAGACCTTCGAGTAATGCCCCGAATGCAGCACCACCAAGCCCATGCCTTCAATCACCCGCTGCTGGATGCGGGTGACGAGATCATCCTCCACCGCATCATGCGCGGCATGGCCCCACCAGAGCAGCACATCCGTGCTTTCCAGCACTTCCTGCGGCAGCCCTTGATCCGGCTGATCAAGCGTGGCCGTACGCACCACAAAATCCTGCTGCACGGCCAGCACATCTGCCAGAGCCTGATGAATGCCCTGCGGGTAAATCTCGGCGACAGCAGGATTCTGCCGCTCGTGGACAAACTCATTCCAGATGGTGACGCGAAGGGCATTGGACATGGGAGGCTATTCCAAAATTTCCGCCTTCGGCTCTGGCAACATCATGCCAATCAGAAGGCTGAGCACCGCCATCGTCACTGCCACGTAACCAGCGGCCTGTGCCACGTGTGAAGGCAGCACCGGGCCCTGGCCGGCAAGAGCGGGAGCCAGAAAATTAGTGGTCACTAGCGCCATGCTCGTGCCGATCATGCGACCGCCCACATTGGTGGCAAAACTACCGCCCGTACCGCGCAAATGCGTGGGGAAGACCTTGGGCAGGTACTCGCCGAAGTAGCTGAACTGCGCCACCACGACCAAGCCGCAGACGGCATAGGCGAGCATGAAAGCGGTGCCACCTTCCTTGAATAAGACGAAGTAAGTCACCGGCAGGATGATCAGCGCTGGGACCTGGAACACGCGCAGCAAGGCCACGCGGCTCATGCCCACAATGAGCAGCACGGCCAGCAGGATTCGGCCAACAAGACCGCCCATTTCCTGGTGGAACTGCACCTTGTCGCTCATCTTCTTCACATCCTCGATGATGGGCTTCTGCTTGCCGAAGTTCTCCTTGATCTTGCCGATGAGATCCTTGCGCGCCGGATCGGTCGGAGCCAAGGCATTAAGCTGGGTGTTAAGCACCTCGCCTTCCTTGCGCAATGGAGCGAGCGTCTTGCTTTGATCGCGCAGCTCGGGCAAGCCGGGCGTCACGCGGGCCACCGTCACCTGCAAGGCACCGAAGGCGATGCCATAAGCACAAGCCGAAAGTGCGGCGGTGACCAGCGTCACGCGACGCAGCTCAGGAGCGAACAACGCAGCAAAGCTAGGACGGCGCAGCGTGCCTGCGGCGCGTTTCTGTTTCCACACATTCGATTCCGGCACGAACGGCAGCAGCAGGGCGATCGGGATAGCTGGCAGGATGCCGGTCATGAGCAGATAGCGCCAGGAGCCGGGATCGGTCGCGCCCAGGGCCAGAGGCAGGCTCATGTGGCCCAGCGTCTTTGCATTGGCAGTGATCCAGAAGCTCATGGTGGTCACCAGCACGCCGCCGAGGGAGGCAAAGGCCTGGGTAATACCCATCCACTTCTCCTTCTGCTTCTTGTCTTCAAACACCTCCGCCAGCCACGTGATGGCGGCGACGAACTCCACGCACACGCCGATAAATGTGGTGCTGCGGAAGAACACGAACATCGGCAACGAGGTGGAATACGCAGCCGCGAAAGGCGAAAAGGCATACACAAAGATGCTCGCCGCCATAATGGTCTTGCGGCCAAATTTGTCCACCAGCCAGCCGCCCAGCAGGCCGAAGGTGCCGCCGCAAAGCGCCGAGATCCATAGGAGGCGGCCCACCCATTCTGTAACAATGGGGTTGTTCTGGGGGATCTTTAGCAGCTCCGCAATCGCTGGCGCGGCCACCAGCGGCGTCATCAGCAGCTCATAGGTGTCGAAGAGGAAACCGATGCTGGCGATGATGATGATGAGCCAGTGCGTGGTGGTGAGCTTGGGAGCGGGCATGGTAGGAACAGGGATGAGAGGGAAGCGCTATTCAACGCCAATTGGGTGAGGGATCAATCAGCACATTGCCTTATGGGCCATTTCGCGGCCTGCGGAGAAGCAGCGCCCTTTTTGTCGGTTTGATCCGGTTGGATTAGGTCGGATTGAGTTTGATTGGAGCCGGACTTCTTCTGTCTGCTGGATCAGCCTGTTAACACCGTTTGCCATTGCCCTGACAATATAATGCCGTGCGCCGGGTCCTGCCAGGACCTCGTGTAACAGAATGCGCAGACGTAGACGGGTCGCGGTCCGCCAGGGAAGCACCGCCTTCCATCAGGAACGATAATCTCCTCATCTGTGATTCTAAGTTATGATAACTTTCTTCATAACAGAGATAATATCGCCGGTTAAATAATCATTTCTGAAATTTTTATAAAAAATGAATTGCGATTTTGATAATATTCAGGAAAATGCGAGCGCAACAATCCCTCACATGAAATCCACCATCTCACCTGCCTACTCTGCGTTATTCGCCCTCGGGCTGCTGGCTTCGCCCCTGATAGCCACGGCGACGACCTACCAGTATGAAGTGCTCGATCCGGTTCAAGCTTCGGCTGCGGGCCATATCGACTCGCTGCTTTCCACGTATGATGACACTAGTCATCAGCTTAGCTTCGAAGTGTCCGTCAGCGGCACGGGCGATCCGATTGCCGATTCCTACTGGCTGGTGCTCAGCAATGGCCCGAACCCCAAGGGCCTCTCGGATCAGCTGCCCATCTACTACCTTGATGGCTCCGCTTCCTTTGACGCCAATGGCAACTCAACAGGCGTGGCACCGACCCTGAGCGCTTATGCTTACAATGGTCAGAATGGTTTTACCAGTTTCTCTGATCCTGGTGTAACTCTCCTAAGCAGTGCAGGCGGCACCTGGAATGGCT
>JAQGPI010000441.1 GCA_028293175.1 Verrucomicrobiaceae bacterium
TGAAGCTCGACGACAAGGTCTTCCGCGATGTGCTTGCGCTGGATATAGGCAAGGTCGCCTCTCCCGAAGTCGCGAATATCACACTGCATCAGCTCCTCACCCACACCGGTGGCGGATGGGGGAACAAGCTGAACGATCCGATGTTCAAGCATCCGGAGATGAACCACGCCGAACTGATCAATGACACACTCCAAACCCGGCCGCTCGATAGCGCCCCAGGCAAGGCCTACGCTTATTCAAATTTCGGCTACTGCGTGCTGGGGCGGGTGATTGAAAAAATCACCGGTAAACCCTATGCGAATTATGTGCAGGAGCACGTCCTTGCACCTTGCGGCATCAAGGACATGCAAATCGCCGGCAGCACTCTGGCCGAGCGCGCGTACCAGGAGGTCGTGTACCTCGGGCAAGATGGCCAAAAACCGTACGGCATGAACATCCGCCGCCTGGATTCACACGGTGGCTGGATGGCAACACCTACCGCTCTGGTGAAATTTCTCACCCACGTAGACGGCTTTGGCGGTACCCCGGACATTTTGCAACCAGCCACCCTCACGACTATGACCACGCCCACCGTGGCGAACCCAAATTATGCTAGCGGTTTGGCTGTGAACGCCGTTCCCAACTGGTGGCATGGCGGCAGCCTGCCAGGCACTTCCTCCTTCATCGCGCGCACGGCTAGCGGCATGTGCTGGGCCGGTGTCACCAACAGTCGCAGTACCAAAGATCCATCCCTCGACAAGCTGATGTGGCGGATGGCAAAGGCAGTCCCGGCGTGGAAGGCTTGAGAGTCGCTCAGGATTTCACATTCTTAAGCCACTCCAATCGATGCTGAAGCTTGGCCTGCCGCTCAGCATTGGGATTCGGGTAAAGAATGGGATACCAGACTGTCACTACCGCCGCGCGAGCAATAAGGCACTGGTGCAGAGCCTGGGTATCGGCTTGTCCCCCAGCATGTCGATAAGCATCAACAATGGTATTCGCGGTGTCGTGATCCTCCTCAAGAATTTTGGCGTTCCAAATGATGGAAGCTACATCCCATTCCACCGGCCCAAAGAAGGCATCTTCCCAGTCTGTCCACAGCAGCCCTTCGGTGGTATTCATGAGATTGCCGAAGTGAGCATCGCCATGCAATGGCTGATGCGGGAAGGCATTCAGCGTCTCAATGGAGGTCACCAGATGGTCACGCAGCACCTTTCGAGTATCCGAAGAAAACAACTCACGCTCCTGCAAAATGGCGAGGCTTTCAGTGATGATGCCGAGGCGGGGAAGTCTCTGAGAAAAGGTGCGCAGAACATCATGGCATTGATGAAGCGTACGGCCGATGTCGGGTGGCTGGGGTACCGCTTCGATCGCGGTCATGTACTGCCAGAAGTTGATCGGATACCCTAGGTTCTCATGCGGTCCAGCAGGCAGATCGGGATGCAATGGAATCACCGGTGCGCCATGCTGCGTCAGGTGTTCGGCAATCGCGTTCTCCCTGGCAAACCAGTCAGTGCCTTTGCGGGGACCATCCACATCCTGCACCACTCGCGCGACCAACGATTCGGTGAGCCGCAAAACTAAGGTACTGCTGTTCTGGAGAATGTCGCAGCGGTCTGGCGTGACGCCGTGGGCGATGGCTGTTTCGGTGGCGGCGCGAATAGGAAGAGCAGGGTCTGGCATTCACCCAGCAGTCATCCCGGAACCAGCCGGAATCAACCGTGGGATACGATTGGAAGTCACACTGACCACTGCAACACAGGCCTTCACTGACTGCCATCCTGCAGATCCACCAGCCATAAGTCACACCCCGCTCTATTGAAGATCAACTCAGAGGCCAGATTGAACCACTCGCCGGAGCGTTCAACCACCTCGCTGTCGGAACTGATCACCACCGCCTCACGCGCGGCGATCAGCACTGCGTCGGGATTGAAAACGGCCTCCACGGTCCACGGCAAACCTCGTTCAGCCGCCATCTCGCGGATGCGCTGCGCCAGCCTGCCGCTATTGGACACCGGGCTGTCCAGCAACCAGTGAACCGAGCGGACTTCCAGTTCCTTCAATCGTGCAGCCACTGCCGATAGCGCCGCATTCGTTTCTGCCACCGCGTGATAGGAACCGTGGACACTCGACATGTCGCGCACGCAGCGATCACGACAAAGCAGCAGCACGCCGCCGCTCAAGGATGCCTCCAAAGTGACTAACAAATTGAAGCCATCCACCATCACATCCCGGCCACGTATTTGCTCCGCTGCTAGCCGCTTGCTCATCCGCCGCTCAAGGCTTTCATCTGAACACGCCGCACGTCCCGCCGCCAGCCGCTGCCGCTCTGTCAATGCATGCCGGTCCCCTACCAATTTCAATGCCGAGGGCCGGGCATAACCATGGCTCAGCAACCAGCTCAAATCAGCAGTGGCGCTCCTCAGCGCAGGAACCGCCTCGGGAGCAAACAACTCCCGGTCCGCCGGATGGGCTCCTCGATGGCGTTGCTCGCTGCTCATGGTACCGTTCCGACTCTCCGGTCACTTCACAATGCTCCACGTGAGCTCCATGCCCATGCCCGCAGGAAGTGGCGTAATAGATCCAGCCGGTGTTTCAAGAACGGGCGTCTGCGAGGGAGCTTTGATCATCTGGAAACGCTGCGATGATGCCGGGAATCCGTAGAAGGCAGGGCCGTTGAGACTGAGGAACCGCTCGAAGACGGACACTCCTTCCGGCGTTCCGAGATCGATTCCTGCTTCCTCAAACGCCATCGCGTAAAGTTGCGGTGCGCAGCCGCCGGTAAAGCACCCCGCCGCGCAGCCGCAGGCGGTTGCCTTGGTCGTATGAGGAGCGCTGTCAGTGCCTGCGAAGTACTTGGTCTGCCCGGCCTTCGTCACTGCCTGCCGCAAGGCACCGCGGTCATCCTGAAATTTCACGATGGGCAGGCAATAGAGATGATATTTCAACCCCTGAATCAGATGCCCCAGCGTGTACAGCAAGTGCTGCGGCGTCACCGTTGCACCAACATGATCCGGCGCATTCGCGACAAACTCCGCCGCCGTGCGCGTGGTGATATGTTCGCACACAATGCGCAGTTTCGGATGCTCTGCGATCAGGCGTGGCATCCGCTCGGTGTAGAAACGAGTCTCGGCATTTTGCTGTGCGTCGATATAATCAGGCCCGGTCAAAGCGTGCTGCTCGCCGTGAATGCAGAGGATGATGCCGCTTTCCTCTATGGCGCGGAAAACCTCGCCACCAATGAGATCATCCATCCGCACCCCATGCTCTGAATTTGTCGTGCCATGCGGCGGGTAGTACTTGCAGGCCCGCAGCACACCGGAGGCCGCGCCCTCACGAATCATCCCCGCCGTCGTCTGCCGTGTGAGGTACAATGGGACAATCAATTGCTCAAAAACATCCGCCCCCGCCGCTCGCAGCTCCGCCGAATAACTCTCAATGGACCAGCCATCCACCTGTGCCGCCCCTGAAATCCGCGAAACCGGCGGCTGCGTATTCGGCATCGCTAGCGCCCCTGCACAGCCCATGTCCCGATGCGCCTTCACATAAGCCGCCATCACTGGTCCCTGACGGAAATGCGTGTGGAGGTCGAACCATTGGGGGAGATTGAGCGTCATGACGTTCTGTTAGCGCGGGCTTCACCGGGGTCAATCATGACGCTTCAATTCCATCAGTACGGTGGGTGTCACATGAATGACACCGAGATGGGAAAGAAGATGGGATGCACCTATCTGGTGCAAATGAAGCAATGGCCCGCTATCTGTGACAACCAGGATCATGCCTGTGGCTGCGCAGAGTTCACAGCCCACTCGATATCGGCGAGCTGCTGCTGCTCTTGCAATGACAGCTTGCGATGATTGACGAAGTCGCGCACGGCTGCACGGACCGCTTCCGAGGGATCTGCAAACCAACCAGCTTCCACCGCAGCGTCCAATTCGGCGCTCAGGGCATGAGGAAGTTCCAGGGTCATCGTGCTCATGGGACGAGATTAGTCTATGGAGCGGTTTCCCGCAATGACTTCGACATCCCGCCTCCGCTGTCCACAATTCAAGGGCATGATCCAAGTTGCAACTTGAAGGCTCCAGTTCGGCCTTCAACAGACTCACCATTCACCAACGACTTGGTATCGAGAAAAAGACACCTCCGACACCTTACCGTTTTGATCACCTATTCCGATAATCGGCCGCATCTGCCTGGGTGGCCTTTTATACCACTGGCGACATATTGAGATAAGGTCATGGTGGAATGGAACTTTAGCAAACTGCTCCAGGGTGTGATTGGTGAAAGACTGATTTGGATGCACAAAAAAATCTCCGGCCCGGTCCAAGTCTTCTGGAGTCTCTTTCGCGCTGCAGATTCTTCGCTGCATCATCTTCGGCCCTGGATCAGGCAAACTTCGCCCCTTCACAATAAGTGGCATCAGGGGAGTTGTAAAATCCACCACCCATTCTTCTGTCTCTATCCAGCAATGAAACCCTCCATCCGTCGGCACTAAAATACCGTCAACATCAGAAGCAAACATTACCACAGACCTCGGTTCGGAATTAACGCAGTATCCTGCAATTCCAGCCATCGGTCGCGCAACTATTTTGTAGAATTCATTCAGTATAACGGCACCCACGATATTGAAGCCGACGCACGCCGCAGTGAGATCCACATTTTCATGCGCTAGCACAGTGTAGATCGTGCGAAAAATTTGCTGATAGTCAGCTCGGCTAATGAGGTGCTTGCTCATGCCACGGCAAACCAATCAATTGGCCTTGAATGTCTTGGTCCAAGTTCATTCCTTGCTCAAATTCTACGAATGATACTCCTGCAAAGCCCGCACCTCGAGGTTATTCCCCTGCAATGACTTGATGCCTTTCAGGGCGGCATCGGCACCACGCAATGTGGTCATGATAGGGATGCGGTTGGCCATGGCGGCGGTGCGGATCTTAATTTCATCCTCGCGCGGGTTTTTGCCACTGGGGGTGTTGATCACTAGCGCCATGTCCTTGTTCTTCATGAGATCAATGACATTGGGACGCTGGCCGCTGGCGAGCTTGGGCAGGATGTTCACGGCGATGCCGGCATCCTTGATCACCTGGCCAGTACCGGTGGTGGCGTAGAGGCCGAAGCCGAGATCGGCATAGCCCTTGGCGATGCGGGCGACGTTCGGGCGGTCGGTTTCCTTGACGCTGATGAAGACATTACCCTTGGTGGGCAATGCGCCGCCGGCGGCCATCTGGCTCTTGGCGAAGGCCATGCCGAAATCATTGTCGAGGCCCATGACCTCGCCGGTGCTCTTCATCTCAGGTCCAAGGGCGATGTCCACGCCGCTGAACTTGCTGAAGGGGAACACAGCCTCCTTCACGCTGAAATGCGGCGGGATGATTTCGCTGGTGAATCCGAGCTCCTTCAAGGTCTTGCCGACCATGATCTTGGCCGCGAGCTTGGGTAACGGAATCCCGATGGCCTTGCTGACAAACGGGGCTGTACGGCTGGCGCGGGGGTTCACTTCGATGACGTAGAGTTCCTCTCCTTTAACAGCGAGCTGCATGTTCATGAGGCCACGGACGTTGAGGGCCTTGGCGAGCTTAGTGGCGGCATCGCGGATGCGGTCCTGCATGGCCACCGAGAGGCTGAAGGGAGGGATCACGCAGGCGCTGTCGCCAGAGTGGATGCCAGCCTCTTCGATGTGCTCCATGATGGCGCCGATGACCGTGGTTTCGCCGTCGCTGATGCAATCGACATCCACTTCGGTGGCGTCTTCGAGGAAGCGATCAACCAGCACTGGGCGGTCAGGCGTGGCCTCGACGGCGTTCTTCATGTAGTGGGTAAGTTCCGCATCACTGTAAACGATCTGCATGGCGCGACCGCCTAACACAAAGCTGGGGCGCACCAAGCTGGGGTAACCGATGCGGGCGGTGATGGCGAGTGCTTCCTCGAGGGAGGTGGCGGTGCCACTTTCGGCCTGATGCAGGCCCAGCTCATCGAGCAGGGCGGCGAAGAGCTTACGGTCTTCGGCGAGTTCGATGTTCTTGGGGCTGGTGCCGATGATGCGCACGCCGTTTTCTTCCAGGCCCTTCGCGAGGTTCAGCGGGGTCTGGCCGCCAAACTGCACGATTACGCCGACGACCTGATCGTGGCGGTTCTCGCGCTCATAGATGTTCAGCACGTCTTCCAGCGTCAGCGGCTCGAAGTAGAGCTTGTCGCTAGTGTCGTAATCGGTGGAGACGGTCTCGGGATTCGAGTTGACCATGATGGTCTCGTAACCCAGTTCGCGCAGGGCGAAGGAGGCGTGTACGCAGCAGTAATCGAACTCGATGCCCTGGCCAATGCGGTTCGGTCCGCCGCCAAGGATGATGACCTTCTTCTTGTCGTTGTCGCGGACTTCGTCTTCGGTGCCGTAGGTGGAGTAATAGTACGGCGTCTGCGCTTCGAATTCGGCGGCGCAGGTATCGACAAGGCGGTAGGTGGTTTCTATTTTAGCAGCAAACTTGGCGCGCCTGACTTGTTCCAAAGTCTTGCCAGTTGCGACACTCAATTGTTTATCAGAGAATCCAAGCTTCTTGGCAGCACGCAGTTTGGAAGTCAGTTGCGCGCTTCGTTCCTGAGACAGTACGGAGTAGCCTGTGTCATCAAGTTGCTTTGCCGTGTCCACACCATATTGAATGAGGTCGGAAAAAGATTGATCGTGAAGGGCCTTCTCGGCTTGGACAATCTCCTCAAGGTTCTTCAAGAACCACCGGTCAATCTTCGTCAACTCAAAGACCTTCTCCACGCTCCAGCCCTTCGCGAAGGCCTGGCCGAGGAAGAAGATGCGTTCGGCATTCGGGACGGTGAGCTTGGTGGTCAAGGTCTCGTCATCGACCTCGACATCAGCGCCGTCGCCTATGAGGCCGAAGCGCTTGATTTCCAGGCTGCGCAGGGCCTTCTGCAGACTCTCCTTGAAAGTGCGGCCGATGGCCATGGCTTCACCCACGCTCTTCATCTGCGTGGTGAGGGTGGTATCGGCGCCGGGGAATTTTTCGAAGGTGAAGCGCGGGATCTTGGTCACCACGTAGTCGATGGTCGGCTCGAAGCTGGCGGGCGTCTCGCGGGTGATATCATTTTTGAGCTCATCGAGCGTGTAGCCGACGGCCAGCTTGGCCGCGATCTTGGCAATCGGGAAGCCGGTGGCCTTGGAGGCGAGTGCGGAGGAACGGCTCACGCGCGGGTTCATTTCGATCACGATCATGCGGCCCGTGGTGGGCTCGACGGCAAACTGGATGTTCGAGCCGCCGGTCTCGACACCGATCTCGCGGATACAGGCGAACGAGGCATCGCGCATGATCTGGAACTCGCGGTCCGTGAGCGTCTGGATCGGGGCCACGGTAATGGAATCGCCGGTGTGCAC
>JAQGPI010000449.1 GCA_028293175.1 Verrucomicrobiaceae bacterium
AAACATTTCTTTGCCACGGCTATGCTTGCCCGGCTTGAAGACAAACATCACGTTCAATATATACCCCACAATCCCGCTGAAGGGGAAGGCGATGGTATTGTTCAGGATGATGTTGTGCTTACGCACCGCCTCATCCAGCACCTCCCCATTGATGATAGCCCCTTTGCTGGCGGGAAACACCGTCATTGACAGCACAGTCACAATCACCAGCAGAGTGGCGGTGGCCAGCCCTCCGCAAACAGCATACTTCAAAAACTGGATGCTCGGATGCGCATCGTGGGATTTCACCCGCTGAAGGATCGTCTTGAAGTCATTTTCGCGCACAAACTGAGTGGCGCTGGCGATCAGGGAAAACATGAGGGGCGCTACGGTGGGGAGAATACGGGTAAACTCAAGCAGGGAAGTGGAAGTTCCAACTCAGTGGCACGGCCCAAGCTTAGCGTACGTATATTCTCTCGACCGCCCGCCTCTTGATTTCCTCCTACTTCGGCTCAAAGTCTGATCATGCTTCTCATCATCGACAACTACGACTCGTTCACCTACAACCTCGTCCAATACTTTGGCGAGATGGGTGCGGTCATGGAAGTCCGGCGCAATGACCAGATCACCCTGGACGAGATCGCCAAGCTCAAGCCGTCCAATATCTGCATTTCCCCAGGGCCTTGCACCCCAAAGGAAGCCGGCATCAGCACCCAAGTGATCGAGCGTTTCGGAGAATCCACCCCCATCCTGGGCGTGTGCCTTGGCCATCAATGCATCGGCCATGTTTTTGGCGGTGACGTAGTGCGGGCGGAGCGGTTGATGCATGGAAAGACATCGATGATCCAGCATACCAACGCATCCGTGTTCAAAGGACTGCCCACGCCGTTTGAGGCCACCCGCTATCATTCTCTGCTTGTGAAGCGCGCCACACTGCCTGATTGTCTCGAGATAACGGCGGTTGCATCTGACGATGAAAGCGAAATCATGGGCCTGCGTCACAAGGAACGGCCTATTCATGGGGTGCAGTTTCACCCCGAATCCATCCTTACCGTTGAAGGCAAACGCTTGTTGAAGAATTTCCTGGAACTCTCTCGCTAACGCCAGTTAAGTCACCCCTGTGGCGGTGTTTTCGCACTACCACTCCATTTTTCAAAAATGTCACGACTCACCGCCATTCGCGAAGCGCTCGATCAGTCGCCCAGCAATACATCGCTGCTGCTCCTTTATGGGCACGCCTGCCTTGAGGAACTGCAATTGGATGAGGCACAAGACGCCTTTGGGCGCGTTCTGCTCATTGATTCCGACCAGTGCGATGCGCACCTGGGCATCGCCCGCGTGCTTATCATGAAGGGCGATTCGTCCGGTGCTGCCGTGCGTGCCGAGCGCGTGCTGCAGCGCGATCCCAGCAGTGCACCGGCACATCTCCTGCTCAGCCGCGTGCTGCTTAGCGAAGGCGACCGTGCCCGCGCTCTGGACCATTTCGAACGTGCGGTGCGCAGCGATGGCGCAGTCAGCGACCCCTCGTTGGAACAGGAACTTGGCCGGAGCGCTAACGACGTGCGCAAGAATGCCTCCGCGCCGAATGCCCCGGAACCTACTTTTTCCGAGCCTTTCACCAACACAGAGTTTCCACCTGACGCCTTCGAAGATCCCTTCGTGGACGATCCAACCGAGGACTGGCGCCCTGAGACTTTCTTTGCTCCGGGTGATCCCGAGCGCGGCAAGGTAAACTTTGATGCCGTTGGCGGCATGGAAGAGCTCAAGGAAGAAATTCGCCTGAAGATCATTTACCCTCTCTCGCACCCTGAGCTTTACAAGGCCTATGGTCGCAAGGCGGGTGGTGGCATCCTGATTTTTGGCCCTCCAGGCTGTGGCAAGACGCTCATGCTCAGGGCGGTTGCTGGCGAGGTGGGTTGCAACTATTTCGCTATCGGCCTGCACGAGATTTTCGACCCCTACTTCGGCAGCAGCGAGCGCAATCTGCACCAGGTGTTTGAAACCGCGCGGGCTAACTCCCCCTGCGTGCTCGTCTTTGATGAGCTCGATTCACTGGCCGTGGACCGTCGCCATCTCCGGGAAAGCCAGATGCGCAATCTCGTGAACCAGTTCCTGTTCGAGCTCGACGGCCTGCGTTCCGACAACTCCCGCATCCTGGTCATTGGAGCAACCAATGCACCTTGGCAGCTCGATCCAGCCTTTCGCCGCCCGGGCCGTTTCGATCAGACCATTTTCGTGCCCCCGCCGGACCTTCCCGCGCGTGCCCAGATCATCGAACTCCTGGCCAAGGACAAGCCCATCTCCCAGCTCAATGTGGATGAGCTCGCCAAGGCCACCAAGGGCTTCACGGGTGCCGATTTGAAGTGGGTCTTTGACCGTGGAGCGGAACTGGCTCTTTCAATAGCCGTGCACTCAGGCCATCCTGTGCCGATCAGCATGGAACTCCTTCTGCAAGTCGCTAATCTTCACCGGCCTACCAGTGGCGAGTGGTTCGAGGGGCTGCGCCCACATGTGCAGGAGGCCACTCAAGACAGTCTCTACACAGACGTGCGCAAATTTCTCAGCGCACCCACTTCGCTTTAGGACCATTTTCGGGTAAAACTGGGTGTAATATATCAGGACAAAATAATGTCATGAGACCCTGAATGCAGGCTGGAAAGCCTGCAACACATTGCGCACGAACGTCAATGTGGCAGGCTTTCCAGCCTGCCATCTCTGTCATCTCGCAGATGAAATACCTGTCTTCAACTGAAATTGGTATTCCTACTTCCCGCCCCGCAACACCCTGCCGATCACCGCATCGAGATTGGCCGGGGTCACGGCTTCCGGCTGAAGTTCGGTCTTCGCTGGCGGCACATAGTGAGGATCGGCCAGCGTCTGCTTGATGATCTCAAAGGCCATCTGCAACGGCATTGGCTGAAGTATCGTCGCATCGATGATGCTCTTGCGAACCATTTCCAGCCCTCCGTTCATGCCTATCAGCAGCACCCGGTCGCGGATCTGCGCCGCGCTCAGAGCATCGCCAGCACCCTGGGCGATAAACTCGCTGTGGGCGCACACCACGTCAAACTCATGCTGAAGCCGCAAGGCTTCTTCCGTGCGTGCTTTGCCCCCCTCACGTGACCAAGCCCCCGGGGCTTCGTGTACAACGATGATCCCCGGCTCTGCCTTCAATGCTTCGTGGAAGCCCTCGCTCCGGGCCTTGGCGGCAAACGAAACCGCATCGCCAGTCAAGTGCACCACCCGCCCCGATACCGCAGGCTTCGCTTCTTCCGCCGCCTTGCGTTTCAAAGCTTCAACGACCTGCCGCCCGGCCAATGCCCCTAGTTTTTTCTGGCTCACAAATACGACCGCCGAACATGACTCTGGGGCAAGCTGCTCATCCACGCCTATCACCACACTACCGCTCTTGCGAATCGCATCGATTTGCTTATAAGCCGAGCTTGTACCCACCGGGCAGACAACAAGAAAAGCCGGATGCTGGGTCTGTAAATCGACCAATTGATGCAACTGCGTTTCCGCGCTGCCACCGCCGTCCAGAGTTTTGAACCGGCAGCCATCCAATTGCCGGACGGCCTTTGCCATCAAGGATGCCTGGAGCCGCTGAAAGGGATCTTCAAAGCTCGCCGCTGCGTACACGATGAGCCTCTTGGTCGGATCATCGGTTTCCTGTTCAGCGATCTTCGCTTGCTTTTGGCCCTCAACTGCCGGCTTTGAGACTTCTTGTTTCCGGGTTTCCAAAGCGCGCTCCACCCGGGCCACTTTGTCTTCGTCCGTATCGTCGCATCCCGAAATGAAACTAGCTCCAGAAAGGGGTATCAGCTTCAAAAGCCTGCGGCGGTCAATGATCATAGGGCAGGCGACATTAAAGGCATGAACATCCGCGCTTCACAAGCCCGGTTACGCGCCCATATAGCGATCACTCGGCAGGTTTTTTGGCCTTGTCCGGCTTCTCAACCTGTTTGGGCGCTTCGAAGCCCAGGCTTTTGGCTAGAGTGTTCGCCAGCCTTGAAGGATAGTCACG
>JAQGPI010000458.1 GCA_028293175.1 Verrucomicrobiaceae bacterium
GTGCCGTCCGACCTGTCTTTCACATACAGCGCATACTCGCCCGCCTTGAGCTTCGCCTTCATTGGATTGGCCACCACATACTCACGAAACTTCGCCAAGCGTACGGCACTGCGCACCAAGTGATCAAAGCTCTCCCACTGCCAAAACTGACCGCTCCGCCCGAGCCGCTCATTGATCTGGGTGGCTGTGTATTTCTTCCAGTTCCGGCACTGGCGGCGCATCGCCCCACGGCCCGCCACTCCAAGCAACACGTGGACGTGATTGGGCATCACCACAAAGCTGTCCAGTTCGTACCGGTCCCCGTCAAAGTGCCGAAAGCTTTCTGCCACAATGGCGCTTACATCGGGTTGCCACAGAGGGCATTCGCCGTGACCTTGATCCAGGTGTTCGTGCCACTTCGCGGTGAACAAACGATAAAATTCATTGTGCTGCTCCTCGGGCAGAAGCTCCAGGTCTCGTTGCCAGTCCTCCAGCTTGGAGTCAATCCCATGCTGGGCAAGCCAGACATCTCGCTCGTGATACCAATGGTGCAGGACGTCTTCAGGGATCGAATCGGCGGTGCGAAACGTGATGAAATAATAAGCATCCAGTTGCTCCCAGTGCGGGAGGTTGCGTTTGGCCACATCCACTTCGGCCCTGGCATTGAAGAAGTGGAAATCCATGTGAGGAGCAGCCTTGGGGCTGAGTAGCCGAGTTGCGCCGCAACCAGGACCATAATACCAATCTCATGCGCCGCAACTAGGTAGCGTAGATCAATCACACCTGTTGCGGCCCCACAAAGCGCCACCAGTTGCGGCGCAACTGGGCTACTTGCCTGACGGCCAAACAAGTCCCGCACCCCAGCCCGAGTAGCCTAGTTGCGCCGCAACTAGGTAGCGCAGATCAATCACACCTGTTGCGGCCCCACAAAGCGCCCACCAGTTGCGGCGCAACTGGGCTACTTCGGGGCGCTGGGCTGCTCGGAGCATCAATCCCAGTCTCCGTCCCCGAAAACCCCGGTATCTGGGAGACGGAGACTGGGACTGGAGGGGTCGCAGCGGTCTGTGGCCCAGGGGATTGGAGGTCATGGGATTGAAGCCCAAAGCTCGCTTTGGTCGAGCCGCGTCTTGGCCTCGAAGCCCGAAGCGGCTTCTGTCTCATAGCGAAGGGTTCACGCGAGGCGACTAGCGGAAACCCTGGTAATGCCATGGCGCGGCAGGAGGCGCGAACCCCAACCCTTCGCTATGTGACGGAAGCCACTTCGGGCTTCAAGGCACCGGGGAACTGGGAGACAGGGATTCATTACCTTGTAATATAATATATTATATTATATTATTACTGCCTCTTTCCTGGCATGCCGTTTTCCACCTCCCCTCCGCCAGTCCCAGTCTCCGTCTCCCAAATCCTGGGGTTTTCGGGGACGGAGACGGAGACTGGCGAGAGGCACCCTCAAGGGCGGAAGGTGATGATGCCGTTCACTTCGCTGAGGTGACGTGCAAACTTGCCATCTGGTGCGAGGGCCTTGTAACTGCGAGAGCGGGAGAAGCCGCTGTCTTGCAGGGCCTGGGCAGCGTTCTGCCGCGTGTGCTCGCATTTCCCGTTGGCGAAAATGGCGGCCATGTCGGCGAGTTCCAAACTGTTGCGGTTCGAGGTTTCCCCGCCCCCGCCCTCCCATTCCGCCCAATCAAACGCCTCGCAGGGCACGAATAACCCGTTGCGCCGGTGCCAGGCGGTGGAGGGGCCCATCTCGCCGTTGTTGTTTTTGGCGCAGGTGAAGATCACGCGGTCGTCTTCGCCATCGGGGGTGGCGGGCTCCAGGATGAAGGTCACGCGAGGGGCGCTGCCGATGATGTAGCTGCCGGAGAGCTCGCCAAGCAGGTCGCGCCCGCGCTTGCGGCCTTCGCCGCTGCTGGCGCTTTTGCGCAGGTGGTGGACGATGACGATGGCGGGTTTGTCGGGCCCATCGGGAAGCACTTCAAAGATGCCGTCGAGCGCGGTGCGGAAGTCCTTCACCTTGTCATCGGGGGCAGCGCGGTTCCACGGGTCGATGGCGAAGATGCCGGGCTTGATTTCCGCCAGCCAGTCGCGCAGTTGGGCGCGGAACTCGGGCTGGCCGAAGGCGAAGCCGCAGCGGGGTGGCGGGGTGATGTGGAGCCAGCCGCTGAGCTGGTGGCCCTGGATGGCGATGTCTTCGAGTTCGCGCTTGAGGCGCACCTCGCCGTTCTCGGCCTGGAGGATGGCGGTCTTGAAATGGCTGTGCACGGGGTGGCCCATCCAGCTCGCGCCGGGCCCCTGGGCACCGGCGATGGCGAGGGAGACGAGGAGGCGTGATTTGCCGCAGCCGGGGACGCCGCCGATGACGGTGATATCGCCCCGGGTAAGGTGGCAGTCGCCGACAAGGATGGCGTTTTCAGGCAGGGTGAAGTCGGTGAAGTACTCGGGCGGGTGGAAGGTTAACAGGGGCGTTGTGGGCCTGCTGGTGGCGGGTGCGGAGGTGTTGGTGGTGAGGGAGGCGGCTTGTGCGGCGGCTGCGGCTTCTTGCTGGACTTTGAGCCCGGCGAGTTGGTAGGCGGCGGCGTAGTCGGGATGGGTGGCTGGATCGATGATAGGCATATGCTGTGTGTCTTGTGCTTGGTTTTGGGTGTGCTTTGCGTTTGGGGAAATGGGAGGAATGGAATTGATGGAAGGAAGGCTGGCGGTAGGTGGCGCAGGGCATTCGCTTCGCGGCTTCGCAGCCTCCCATTCATCCCATCCTTCTCATTCACGGTGCTAAAATGTGACATAATGTCTCATAGTGTAATGTAAGCGTTGCCGGTGAGGCGAGCAGATCACCGATGTCCTTCGCCTCCGGCGGCAGGATGCAGAGATCTACCTGGGCGCGTACGGCGCGGAGTTCGAAGGCCCAGGTGAGGGCGGCAGCTTGGCCCTGGGGATCGTTGTCGGGCACGATGCGCACCCGCCTTCCGGCCAGGTGCTGCAAAAGCTGGGGATCGCGGGAGAAGCGGGAGCCTGCGGAGACGGCTGCGAGCACGGTCCAGTGCAGGCAATCAGTGAGGCAGAGGGCGGCCAGGGCTTCCAGCCAGCCGATGCACCCCTCCACCAACAGCACCGGGGCCTGGGGCCCGAGGGTGTGGCGGCCAATGAACGCACCCTGGGAACCGCACAAGGTCTTGGCCTTGAACACTTCGCCATCGTGTCGCGCAAAGGGTTGCCCATCCAACCGCCGGGCCTGGGCGAAGCGGCCCTGGTGCAGGATGAAACTGGGGTGTCCATCGACTTGGGCTCCGGTGAGCAGCCCAAGCTTGCAGGCCATATCGACGGCGGCAAAAGGCAGGCGGCGCAGGCTGGCTAGGGCGTGGCGTTGATCCACGGTGAGCGAGGTGAAGGCGGGCCATTGGCGGCGGAATCGGGCCTTGAGCGCGGCCTCGGTTTCATCGGCAGCATGGGACAGAGGGGCGGTGTGCTGGTCTAGCAAGTAGCCAGGGGCACGCGGGGACTTCGCGGCATCGCGCAGTTTGTGTCGCAGATCAGCCTCACGCCATGGCGGCTGGGCGCTGGTGGCATTCCACTCCATCAGCAGCGGCAGGGCCTCGGTTTCAGCCAAGGCAAAGCCGCGCACGAGCGCCACGGCGACCTTGAAAGTGGCGGCATGGCCGCCACCGCCTGAGATGGCCGGGGGCATGGCGGCAAGGTAGCGGCGGGCTCGCTCAAGGGTGTCGCCAGCGGGAAAATGAAGGGGCTGCCTCATGCCCGCTAAAGATACTCCGCTGGCTGGAGAAGCAACAAATGCTCCTTACGTTCTAAACGGTAGACAAAACGTTGCCGCCGCCTTGGTGAGGCGTTGCCCAAGACCGTGGGGTCTAGCCTTCAAGCGATCAGGAAAACCTGTCCTTGACCGTGATGCGGCTGAAGCCTGGACACCAACCGTCTTGGACTATGCGAAGCCGTGTGCTAGAGCAGGCTTTGCCCGAAGCCCATCGCATTCGAGTACGAGCAGGAGAGGCCAGGAACCCGCCTCAGTGATCCAGCCCGTCTTCTGCCAGAAATTTGCTCTTCCTGGGCACCAAAGCGCGGCTCAGGCGGAATTGCTTCACGCTCTTCTCTTCCAGATGCTCCACGGCTTCCTCAATGGAATCGGTGAACTTGATCAGATCCAGGTCCTCGGGGCTGATAGTGCCGGCGTGGACCATCTTCCCGATGAAGTCGTGCAGGGGCTGCCAGTAGTCCTTGCCCATGATCACCAGGGGGAAATTGCGGATCTTATGGGTCTGGATCAGCGTCAGCGCCTCGAACATCTCATCCAGCGTGCCAAACCCGCCCGGAAACAC
>JAQGPI010000170.1 GCA_028293175.1 Verrucomicrobiaceae bacterium
ACTTGTTTGGTATTCACGAAGGCTTAAGTATTTCCGCCAGTGTTGAACTTGCTGTTTGTAGCGCCGCCGCCTGCCTCACCCACCCCACCCCTTCCCTGGGCCTAAGGCCTGTTTCAGAGTGTTTCCAGCTAGCTTCAAAACATGGCCGGAGAGCAATTTAAAAAAAAGATTGGTATTAGGCTTGCATAGTGATTGCTATAATTTATGATAATTATAGATGATCGGTCGTATTACAGTCTGGTTGCTGGTATTGGGGGGTGGCTTCGCTGTCATGCTCCACACCTCGGCCCGCCCCATGGTTGAGCGGTCCTTGGGCTGGGCTCAGGAACTAATGCGGGGCGACGACCCTTCGTACACAGTGGATACCCTGGAAGTGGATGTGGTGGATCGCATCAACTACGCCCGGATGCCCGCCAAGAGCCCCCTGATCACGGTTGATTCTGAATTGGAAACCTGGCTGCGCGCGATCGCCAACACGATCAATACTGATGATCTAAAAGGCCTCGTAAGCCGCATTCAAACTCGTTTTCCTCGTTACCTCGAAGTCTCCGTCACGACCAATCGAAGCAGCCGCCTGCGTGACATGGCTGCGATGTTCGACGACTTCTCCTATCAGTCCGAGGCCCAAGTCAACAACGTGGCTGTGGCCGTGCGCAAGCTCTCCGCTTCCAGGGGCTACGAAGCCATCATCGTTTCTGGCCAGCGCCTGGATGACTTCTCGCCTGAAGCACTTTCTGACCGCAAATCCTCCAAGCCAAGCAGCTTCTTTGCTGTATGCACCCATTGCCAATACCCCCACGCTTGCACCATTTCCGCCGGTCAGCGCGGCGTCATCTTGGAATGCCCTAAATGCAGCCGGGTGTTCGGTGTGCTTGCCTCCGACGACAAGGGCCGCTTCCGTTATGTAAACGAGTTCCTCACCGGCTGGTCGCCGTCCTGTATCTTCGATGATGAAGGTGAAAAGCTGCACCAACTCTACACTGTTTGGAATGCGGTAGTGCGCGACTGCACTTACCAGACCGATTCCACCGAATTGAACCTCAACCGGGATTCCTGGCAGACGGCACTGCAAACCATTACTCAAGGACACGGCGACTGTGAAGATTCTTCATTGCTGCTCGCAGACTGGCTTTCCGCCCGGGGTTTCCAGGTACGCGTAGCCCTCGGTCGTTACGGCGATCTGGGGCAACATGCATGGTGCGTGGTAAAGCTTGAAGGCGTGGACTACCTGCTCGAATCCACCGAAGGTCCGCCTGATCCCAGCAAGCCACCGTATGTGTCGGACGTGGGTTCGCGCTACGTGCCTGAAACCTTGTTTGACCGCGATTCACTCTATGTTCGCGCCAAGGTTGGCTCTCGTTTCGATGGCGATTACTGGTCGCCAAAAAACTGGCTCAAGGTGCAGCCTCGTCACATGTTCGACAATCTGGTGAAGAACGACAACAAGCCCGCCTTCACCAAGGCTGAAGCTTCTCCTGCCCAGCAGGCTCTCGCCACCGCCACCAAGACAGCAGCTCCACAAACCGCGACCGATGCTAAACTGGGCAAACTCATCAAGCTGCGCACCGTGCCCTCCGGCGCTGACTTCTGGAGCATTCCCGTTGTTGTACCACCCACACGCAAGTAACAGCTTGCGCTTGAACGCGGCGGTTTCCTGTGCATACTGGTTAAATGGCTGGTATTACGGGGAAGGATTTGATTGAGGCCGGTTGGTTCGAAGGTCCGGATATTGGTCTGGTATTGCAAAAGGCCCGGGAATACGAGGCGCGTGGAGTCACTGATGTTGATTACCTCATCAAGCTGCTGCGCCGCGATGTGCCGCAGGTGAAGGCGAAGATTGCGCCGCGCGAACAGCCCGTGGCGTTCAGCGAGGCCATTGAATCCACGTGCCAGGATGACTTCCTGAACATCGGCAACGTGCGCCGCTTCATGCGCGAGCTGCTGCATTCACCCGTGATTGAACGCGGTGCAGTAATGCCGGATGCATGCCCCGCAGGCCAGGCCAAGGCCACCATTCCGGTGGGCGGCGCTATCGCCGTGCGCAATGCCATCGTACCTTCCGCCCACAGCGCGGACATCTGCTGCTCCATGTACGCCACCTTCTTTACCAGCGACAAGACGGTGACCCCAATGCTGGACGACTTGATGGCCAGCACGCGCTTCGGCATGGGCGGGCGCAAGGAAGATGCGTGGGTGCCCCATCCAGTGCTCGATGAGGAAGTGTGGGACAATGTATTCCTCCAGGGACTACAGCGCCACGCCGCCATGCACATGGCGGATCAGGGCGATGGCAACCACTTCGCCTACATCGGCAGGCTGACCGTCACTGATGACTTCCTTCAACATCTGCGGGATGCCGGACATACGGAACACGCCGATGCGTTACGTGAGAAAAACGAGTGCTTTGTGCTCGTTACTCATCACGGCTCGCGAGGTCTGGGTGCGCACGTTTATGCCCGTGGGCAGAAGGCTGCGCTGGCACACATGAAACGCATTGCGGAAGGCTTCCCTGATGCGGCAGCTTGGCTGGATTTTAACACCCAAGAGGGAAAAGAATACTGGGACGCACTCCAATACGTCAGCCGCTGGACTCTTGCCAATCACCAGAGCATCCATGCGCGCTTCGTCGAGAAATCAGGCGCGCAGCCGCTCACCGCTTTTGGCAATGAGCATAACTTCGTGTGGAAACGCGGTGACCTGTTCATGCACGGCAAGGGTGCAACGCCCGCATGGAAAGACAATGCTGGCCGACCACTGCTCGGCCTCATCCCGCTCAACATGGCGGCGCCAATCCTGGTTGTGCTGGGCAAGGATAACGAAGAGCACCTGTCGTTTGCGCCTCATGGCGCTGGCCGCAACCATTCGCGTACTGCCATCACTCGTCCCTTCAAGGATGATGCGGGCGAAATTGATGCCAAGAAGCTCGCCGCCTCCATGGCCGAAAGCACCGCAGGCCTGGATATCCGCTGGTTCTACGGCAAAGCGGACATCAGCGAGACGCCGATCGGCTATAAGCCCGCCGCACAGGTGAAGGCGCAGATCGAACGTTTCAACCTCGCCCATGTGGTCGCTGAAATCCAGCCGCTGGGCTGCATCATGGCGGGAGACTCTGGTCCCCCGCCCTGGATGCGGCGCAAGCTGGAGCTCACGCCGAAACAACTTCGCGCCATCGAACATCGCGCCGACCGGCGAAAGGAACGCACGCGCCTAAAACACGCGGGTGACGAGACTGCGGACGAGTAACTATTTCGACCTCACCAGCAGTACACGCCGGTCAAGTTGCAGCTCGTCCTCGGTGCCATTGGGATGGGCGGGATAGTTTTCACCATAGCCATGTGCGCTCAGCACGGCGGGTGGCACTGAGTAGCGCTGGGTGAGTTCAGTAAGCACACGCTGGGCGCGATCTCCAGACAAGGCGAGATTGTGTTCCGCCGTGCCCTCGGTGCTGGTGTGTCCTTCAATGTCAAAAACGGCCTGTGGGTTGGTGCTGGTGACTTCCAGAATCACGCCAGCCATCTGCTGCAAGGCAGCGGCCGATTTGTCATCGAGCAACTCTGCGGTGTCCTTCACGAACAGCACCGGCACGGTCACATAGCTTAGCTCACGAGTCT